>JAMPXQ010000036.1 GCA_023701075.1 Candidatus Woesearchaeota archaeon | reverse complement strand
TTGCGGGTAAGATGCACCAAAAAAATTACCCTAGAAACAATAGCTATCTTGCCCAGCAGATGAACATCCGTAAAACCATATATCCAGACAATTTTTTTGGGCTTGTCTTAGGCGCTAACGTCCTTGATGAAGCCTTGTCATATGCTGAGATTGCATATGAAGTGAAAAGAGTGATGATGCCAAGATGGAAAAACGGGGTTGTCTCATCGTTTGCGCACATACAAGATCTCCCTCCGTCACATGACTCGATTGTGGAAAGATTCAGGCTATCCGATGAATCACAGATAAAGATATATAATGTATGCGGAAACTATACTCATGTTGAAGTCGGTGGAAGATTTCTTAGGAGCAACGAATATCTAGGCGAGATGATCCTAAAAGAATTTGAAAGAGAAGGATTCTTTGGATACCATAAGATGGTCAATTACGATTATATAAGGCCTGACATCTTTGTATTTGCAGAAGAGATATTATATGATAGCGACATCCTCCGCTTCCAAGATAAGGTATCAAAATATTCTTTAGTAGTGATGCACCCAATAAAAATATAAATAAAAGGAGTTGACATTATACCATGCTAGAGATACTGACCGCAATAAACAAGACTGTGCTCAATATAACGATTTCTATAGTGATCCTTCTAGGTGGCATAATCATAGGCAAGCTGGTTGAGAAATTCTTGTTCAGGATACTGAAAGAAATAGGGATAAACAAGGCATTCAGGGATTTTGGGTTGAAGATTAACGCTGATCAGATGTTCAGTAATCTAGCTGCATACATAATCTATTTTGTAAGCTTGGTTTCAGCACTGGAACAGCTCGGTTTGGCGAATGTGGTTCTCACATTGATTTCGATAGCTATTCTATTAGTAGTGCTAATCTCTTTTTTCCTGGCAGTGAGGGACTTCATCCCAAACGTCTCTGCTGGGATATATCTTTATTCGAAGATAAAAGAAGGTGATAATATTGAGGTGAACGACATCAAAGGTGTCGTGCTCAGCCTCGACCTGCTGCAGATAAGGATAAAGACAAAAAGAGGGGATACTATCCATATACCTAATTCTACAGTCTCAAAATCGATTCTCAAGATACTGAAATAAAAAAATAGTCAAAAAATAGTCTTATGCTTATCCAAGCGATTCTAATATTGATGCAACGTTCCAAATCTGTGTCCTGGTATACGGCTGGATATTGTTGTCGTCTGATATCTCATCAAGAAGGCTAAGCGCCTTATTGAGCTTTAAAGAAGTCTCGTCACTGCTCTTCAATGCTTTTATTATCTCTTCGATTGAGACTTTCACGTTCTTTGGCACTGAATTATCAGTAAGAAGTTCAGATAATACCTCTATAGAATCCTGTATCTCTTGCATTTCAATCACTTTATGTCTTTCATGACTTCAGTCTGGAGCTCTCCAGCCTGTTTTCTTAATTTATCTTCCTGCTTATCCAAAGTCTTGAGCCTAAGCTGAGTCATCTCTTTCTTCTCTTTTAGCTCTTCCTTTACCTTATCTTTTGAAGAAGCAACCATGATGTTCCCTATTATTCTGAAAACTTTGTCAGTATCCTCTACTTGCAACAACGCATTATCCACTTCCAGCTGCTGGGCCTGGAACTGCTGTTTCTGGCCGATTAAAGAATTTATGCTCTGCTCAAGGTTCTGCAGCTGCTCAATCTTGTCTTTAGTCTCTTTTTTCATTTTATCTTGTTGTATGTTTCAATAACATTCAGAATAGAGTTTATTAATGCTTTCATTCCAATCGCATCTTTAGATTTCAGCATGAAAACCAAAGCCTTCCCTTTTTTTATTTCGCACTCTGCCCGCTCGCTCTTGAGATTCTCAAGCAGGAAGATCTGATATAATTCTTCGCTAAAATCAGTCTCAAGCTTGCAAGTTATCATCTAGCCTTGACTTTTGTGACACTAGTCCTGGGCTTATAGAGCATCTTAGATCCGCAGTAGATGCACCTCACCCTCTTTCTTAGGGTAGCATCATCAATCTCTTTATTGCAGTTGAAGCACTTGTATAATACCATTTTTATAGATTATAAGCTTTGCCTGTGAATTTTGCCATGCACTTTCTGCACTGCCATATTCCTACAGACAACCTTCTGACTTTCAATTCTTTGCAGTAAGGACATTTATGCCATGATCTCTGGTCTCTTTCAATCAAACCGAACTGAAGCTTGGTCCTTCTACCGTATCTTGCACCAAACCTCTTGGTTGACTTTGGGACATCTTTTGCCATAGCCTCTTGGAAACTTTGACTATTTAAATATTTAACTATGGCAAATTAAAACCAGATGATACTAACATGAAGAGATTAGTTCTGTTTAAGAGTATCACTTCAGCCCTAGGATCAGATGGTTTCTTGGGCTGATATGGAAAGGGACATATTCATAGATTTGGCTTGACCTGCCGTTTTCTTCTAGGTATACGGCCTTATCGCATGAAAAAAGCGCTTCTATCGGTCTTGAGAATACTTTTTTTGCAGCGGCATATCTTCTTTTTAGGTCATGTAGTGTAAGGACAGCATCCATAGGCTGCATTCTCATGAGCCCGCTTTGAGATATCCCTGCAAGTTCAAGCAGTGCAAGATTGTTATCCTGCGTACTTATATATTCAAAAGTCTCTATCATCTTCAGAACCTTGTTCTGCTGTTCTTTCTCATTGAGGTTTTTTGATCCAAGAGTCGCAATGCTTCCATATCTTTCATCCAGGCTCAGAGCCAGGTTATTTGTGCAGAACTCACTCATGAGATAATTTTTGGGTGCAAGCCTAGAATAGCAGCAAGGAGAGACCATTGTCATCTCAGAGTCCTGCATGAGGACAGATTGTGACAGTCCACCGCAACCATGCAGACATAAAGTTGCAGTATGTCCAGAGATTATGTCTGTGATTGGGTTGAATGCATCTCTTATTTGAAAGGTGATATTGCTCCTATTTCCGTTGCTTAAGCTAATTGCTTTCTGTATGACATAGGGATCGATGTCTATCCCTATGAATTTTTTTTGAGGCATCTGCACCGCCAGATAATTTGAAAGGTATCCGCTGCCACATGCAATCTCTATTGCCGTGGAAATGCCTCCTGAATATGCCAAGAACAGTTCAGAGAAACTCAAGACCTCTTGCATTTTTTTTGTCCCATATCGTTTCATCGGCCTTGATCTCATCTGATGGTTGAAAGATTCAAATAAAGATATGTTATCTATATGTTCCAGAAGGTTTGATATCTTTTTTGGAAGCCGCCACATATCCTTCCTAAATGAGATGGCATCCAATTCTTCATGTTTGGAATGGAAGAAAAAACTGCAATAATCAGAATGGATATCCTCGAGTTGCGGCATTTGCTCATGAAGTGTTTCTTGGAGTTCAAGGAATCTTTTTTGGTAATCCATGTCGTTTTTTGGATTGAAAGGATATATAAAAAGCAAGATGGCTTAAACGAGCCAAAAAAACACGCTATTAATATAAAGCCGCATCTGGAGTTTTTGGAAAAAAACGGGGTAACCAGGATTCCGGGAAGCATTAGCGACCGGTACAGGAACAAAGTGACTGTATGTTCAAATCCTGGTTAAATATCAAGCATAACAACAATAGATGAACATTAGAATAAAAAAACGGGGTAACCAGGATTTGAACCTGGGTTTCCTGGCCCCAAACCAAGAGTGATAGACCAAGCTACACTATTACCCCATTCAGATAACAGTATTAGTTCAAGAAAACACAGGTATATTTTAAACATTGCGGAAACTATATATATAAAACATCAAAGTTAATGGTTATGAAGCTCATAATGTTTGATTATGACGGTGTCATTGTTGACTCCTTCCGATTCCTGAAAAAGACTTATCTGAGGATTGGAGAAGTGCTGAACATCAAGATGTCTGATAAAGACGAGTATTTTCGGGAGCTTCTTGAGCTTGATTGGCGCGAGACATATAGAAAGCTTGATATCTTGGCAAAAGACAAGGTGAATATATCTGAATTCATCTTTCATCACTCGAACCATAAATATAGTCATGAGATATTGCCATATGAAGAGATTCCTGCGGTCTTAAAGGAGCTATCAAAGACACATAAGCTTGCAATAGTCTCAAATAATTTCAAGAAAGAATTGGAATATAGGCTGAAAAAATATGATCTGATGCAGTATCTCTCAGCGATTTACAGCTGTGATGATGGCGAATTGAAACCGCATCCTGATCTTCTGATGAAATGCATGGCAAGATTCAAAGTGGAACCAAAAGACGCAGCGTTCATCGGCGACATGGACGGTGATATCATGGCTGGAAAAGCTGCAGGTGTCAAGACTATTGCAGTCACATATGGCTATCATCTTAAGCACAGGTTAGAAGATGCAGATGTGATTATTGATAATCCAACAGAACTGCTTAAGATCTTTTAGAAAAATTGCAGTTTCTTTTGATTTGATTAGTATCCGTTTTTTTCAGGTAACTATTATAAATGTGATTCTTATTACGGTGATTATGGAAAAGAGATTCAAGCTGGTTTATTTAATTGGAATGACATGTATACTCCTTGGTTTTTTCACTTTTTTTTATGGCACTGTAATATTGCCAGGACTTGATATTCATTTACCATTCATGCCAAGGATTCCATTAGGTATAGGCATTGCTATTGGATTCACATTAGCCATAATCGGGCTCGTTTGCATAAGATATGTGATAAAAAATGCAAATCTTTCTGATGAAGAAAGAAAGAAGCTTGGGATATAAGCTTAAGTCAGCCATTCAGATGAGGTTGACAAGGATTGTCATGATAACGCCTGAGACTATAGGTATCACAAAATTATCATCCAGATTAAACTGGAGTTCTATGGCTTCTGCCATCATGCCAAAAGCTGAGCCGAAGAATGCTATAGGCAATGGGACAAAGAACATTGCACCTAATGTTCCAAAGAATGTCCCTGCCAGTGTCCCTTCAAGGACCTTATTTTTATTGACTGCAAGTTTTGTCCTTCCATAGAACTTTGCGATCAGGAATGCAGTAGGGTCTCCGAGCGCCAATATCATGATTGCTGCTTTTGCGACATTTGGTTCAAAGAAAGTTACAGATGCAAGGACACCGACAAAATAGTATACTGCTCCTTTCCCTGGGAATCTCATGAGATCTCTGGGTTTTTCAAAATAAGCCAATATGTTCAATATCATCTCAGGTTTTTTATATCTGGTATAGATGCTGAATGCCAGAGAGATGATGATTGCTATAAGAAGGCCGACCATCAATTGAATCCTGGTGAACATCCCTATTGCACATAAAGAGATCAGCCCGACAAAAAGATGGACAAGCTTTCGTCTGAACTCATACCTCCTGAAGAACTCGCTAAGCTTCATAAATCTGGTTTATACGCTCACTTTAAAATAGTTTTCCTAATTTTATCTATCATTCCGGTCTTCTTTCCTAAGATATATAAGCAAATCAATAACACCGCAAAGACAGTCATTATAGTCTCAGCATTGTCGATCCTCTTTGCTATTATCTCATAGAACCCAGAGAAAAAAAAGCCGCATAACGCTAAGACAATGTTTCTTGGCACTGTCCCAAAAAATGTCATGATAGTATATCTCTTGAAATCTATCTTCATTATTCCAGCAAGCCCTGAGATGACAGAAAGTGGCATGATAGGTAGGGCCCTAAGTAAGAAGATCATGAAACTCTCATTCTTGCCTTTGAATTTCTTCTCGAACTGCTGGATCTCCTTCCATGACACTCCATGCAGTTTCTCATACCTCTGTATTATTGGCTTCCCGCCAAAATATCCTATGCCGTAAAGAAGGTAGCTCCCAAAGGTCTGTGCAATCCCGGCAATGACTGATATCCATAGTGCAGCAAGGATTATCTGGACTATAGTGCCATGAGGGATGAGTATGAACCCTGCAGTCATGATTATCAGAGGCGAAGGCAAAGGTACAATTACAGTCTCAATTATGACGCCTAGCACCACAGCTATCATGCCATGTGTCTTGATTGCTTCCAGAAGCCACGCTGTGATTTCGCCAAACATAAGGATTAAAAAAATAAGTTACTATATATATGTGTAGCATTGCTGTATCTTAAGCCGATAATGGGAGTTATTGGCACTCACCCTCTATGCAGTTCTTCCCGCAGTTTGCTGATGCGACGCACTTGTTTCCATATGTCTTTCCGTCGCAGCACACCGGCCTGTATTCCATGGTACACATCTTTCCTGGATCAGGTCTGCATCCATCACTCTTTTCCTGGCTGCCGCATTCGCCTAAGACACAGTTCCTTGCGCATTCTTTCTTGGTTTCGCAATAATTTCCATATGTCTTCCCATCACAGCAATAAGGATCATAATTTTCAGGGCAGCCTTGTTCTGGATTTGGGACGCATTCTTCTTCGCATCTGCCTTCAATGCAATTAAAGGCTTTCTCACTTTGTGCCATGCACAGATTCCCATATGTTTTCCCGTCACAGCACACAGGTGCATATTCCTCTGTACATCCTTGCTTCATGCATGATGTAATGAAAATCAATATTCCTATTAGTAAAAATATCTTATCTGCACGCATCATTAAGCACCTCTTTGAAGTTTTCCTTCATGCCTGTCTCATTCATCCAGACATTTTCAGTTGTTATGTAAGATTCATACCGGTTCCAGTAGTTTGCAGTAGCTATCTGTATGCCTATCACATTATCATCGCCATCAGCTTTCCTGATATCCGTGACAAGTTTCAAAGCATCCATCTTCTCATCATTTTTCCCTATATTCACAAACATCTTTATGTCTTTTTTGGTCCTGCTCCTGATTTTCTGGAGCTGGGATTCGTAATTTTCTACATCTGCACTAAAGTAATCTATATTTTCCCAGAAATCTGGGTAGTCAAGCATGCTCTCCAAGAACTGGTCGTCCATGCTTGCGCTGATGATCTTGATGTCGCTAACCCTGGATTTGATAGTGCTTATGAGACCTGCATATTCCCCAGGAGTGTAATATTTTTCAATGTCGTCATAGACCTGGATGAAATTTACAACAGAATCCTCTTTTAGCCTTGTTATGAAATTTATCGCTTCATCAGAAGAAGGTTTCTCATTATATGCATAGCTGCCAAAACAATATCCTGTATCGCAATTGTCTACTTTCTGATTTCCTTCACAAAGTATTCCTGTATCATACCAAAGATTGCAGCTCTTGCTTGTCTTTTTGCAGTTTAGGACTGTGATTCCGCTGCAGACAGCATTTCCTTCATCCGAGCATGCATCTATGCCGTTTGAATCAATGCATGCCTGATCTATCCCGCCGATATTGCCAAGCAGTTTCACTATAGGGATTATCCCTTTGCTTCTGCTCTTCTCAGCAAATTTTTCCATATCTGCTGATGCAGATTCATAATTATCATTTCTTGAATATGCTATCCCTGTTGCATATTCTGCATTGAAGAATTCAAGTGAATCATACCCAAATCCCGGGACAAATATGAAACCTATCTTCTTGCAATACTCTGCCTTTTCTCCATCTATCACATCAAAGAATTCTTCATTTTCCTTAGTCTCGAATTCAATGGTCTTTCCGCTGTTATGAAACCCCCTATCAAACCCGCTGTCTAGGCTGAAATCAAATCCTCTGATAATGAGGCCATTGATCCCCCAGAACATCTCTACTCCTTTATCACTCAGATGATCGACCTGCTTCCCAGGATGTTCAGATAGGAAAGTGTCTCTATGTATGCTCAGCCTGTCAGTACGCACAATTATGCCATTTTCAACAAGGACTTTGGCATTTTTTATGACAACGTCCAGTCTCTTTTGCCCATTCATCCTGTTTGCATCATTTAGTGCTACGTCAGGCTCATAATGTTCTGTTATATAGACTATCGGTGATCCTGATCCAAGGACCTCTATCGGAGGGGTTCCAAAATACACTGTGACGTCAGTTGTATCAAGCTCCCTTATGACTATCTCATCAATCATGATCCCATCCTCAAGTTCAAGGATCTCACGTTCCATCGTACTTTCATCAAGGAGGATTTTTGCATTAGTTGATAGCAGCATAATTAAGAATAGCACTGTAGTGGTCATTATTTTTTTCATCAGTATTTCACCGCAAACCTGTATTCAAAATCCTCTTTTTTAAGTACATAGATTATTGTGAACTTATCTACCTTTATGAGTTTCACGTCAAACCCATTGCCAGTCAGTTCATCCAGGTAAATCCAATTAGGGTCTTCAGCAGCATTTTTCACTATCTTTGAAGACTGGTCATAGAACTCCTTGAAATTTATCTTTATCTCATCAGTCACTTCAAAATCAGGATATGTTGCTGTGGCTTCAATCGTATCCTTGATTGAGACTTTCACCATCGGCCTTCCGATGTCATCAGGCAGGTCTTCACTGCAGCCCATCATGTTTTCAGACAGATAGTTCGCTATCTGCTGTTCATAATTTTCTAAAGATGGCTGGTATATCCTCCCTTTGAAAAAAAGATAGGCCACTTTCGCATCTGAAGACGCAAGATAAGTGGTAGGATTTATCATGCCTTCTCTTCCGATCTTTTCCATCGCATCAAAGACCATCCCGTTCATGCAGGCCTGCACATATTTCGTGACTTTGGTATTGTCCTCATGATCTATCGGCTCAAACTTCGCTTTGATTATGAATATTGAGGCTAATATGGCTATGACTATCCCGATTATAATGAACAAAGAAACCTGGCCCCTCATCAGAGTATATCTAATGTCAGCCGTTATTATATTTTTCTGTTTAGGATGAATGCAGGAAGTCCAGGAAAATTGTGCGAAAAAAGACTACTCGAAAAATTCAACCTCTTTAGCTATGACTTTCTCTTTGAAATAAGGAGCGTCTATAAAGATGGCAAGGTTATCTCTAGCTGTCCTAATTTCATTCTTCACTTCTGAATATAGCTTTCCTTCTTTTTCATATGTCTTCTTGTATTTCTCTTTGAATGCTTTGCATGCTTCTTTCATATCTGTTGGAGGCCCGGCTACTTCTCTTATATCCGGAAGCATATCGCTCTTGAAAGTGAACCAGTATAATGCAGAGAACTTCTTGTTCCAGTACCATCCTGCATCCTTGACGCTAAATCCTGCCTTCTTCAGTTCAGTCTTGAGGTATTCAAACGCTTTTAGGACCTTTGATCCGATTATGTCCATCTTGCCTTGTTCAGTCTTTATCTTCAGGATGCACACTTTCTTGAATCTTGATCTGAGATATGCTTCTGTGATTGTCTTCTCTTCAAAAAAATCTTCGCTGGGTCTCTTCAGGAACTTTGAAGCGGATTTTTTGAACATTGCAAATTTTTCATAGGATAGTGAGGATGCTGCATTTCTCGTATTTAATATAGGGTCTATGAGTATCATAGGCCCCTGTATCTTAGACTGGTTCAGATGGAACATGATCTCGACATTGTTCTTGTAATGCTTCTCAGTATCGATGACTACCTTTGGTTTCCATTTCTGTGATGCTTTTAGGACATCCAGGAAAGAGCCATAGTGTATCACTAATATATCTATGACATGGCCAGAGAACCCGTTGATGTATGACTCAGCGCCGTAGCATCCCTGCGCCTTGCAGAATTTCTTTAGGAGCCTTATCTCATCTTCCATCCCTTTTTTGAGCTTCTTCTTCACCCATATGACATGCATAGGGCTCATGTCTGTGACATTCAAGGAATCTTTCGGATTCTTGACATCGATGACCGGAACAACCTCATAATTTAGTCCGCCTTTGCTAAACTGGAAATAATCCCTTGAACCATGCAGCCTCTCGTTCTTGTGTCTCAGCACATTGGCTAAAATGTCAGATATGTCTTTATCCTTGTAAGAATAATCGAATTTGACAAACAGGTCTATATCAAAGTCTCCCTTAAGGAAAGTGTTTTTTGCAAAGCTGCCGCCAGGGACGCATGAAGCATTTATGCCTCTTTTTCTCAGTTCATCATTTATCTCTGCTATGGACCTTGTCACTTCAGCCAGCACAGACTTATCAGGCCTGATCTCAGATTTTATCTTCTCAAGAAAATCCATATCTCTTGTTAATAATGATTATTTTAAAAAGGTTTAGATT
>JAMPXQ010000035.1 GCA_023701075.1 Candidatus Woesearchaeota archaeon | reverse complement strand
TAGATGCAATCAATTATTTCGATGAGATATTTACAAGCGTCCAGGCATCAGAGAATACAGAGAATTCTATAACTCTTCCGGGACTTGAGCTAGAAGTTTCGACAGATAGGGATAGCTGTGATTTCTATACCATAAAAGGTTCTGACCTTGGTGGGAGATCAATTGAATATATTCCTTTATTCTCTCCAGATGTGATCAAACGTAGCATACTTAGCTATTCATTAGGTTGGGATATGCCTTTTAGGGTCAATTATTTCTTGTTCCTTACAAGCCCTGAAGTGGCATATGTTTCAGTGGGGCAAAATCCTGTTTTTTCAAAGCTGCCTGATCACCTGACAAAAGAAGAGGTTGATTCTTCAGTGGATTTTAAGAATCAGAATTACTATAAGGTAAAATTCTTCTCCCAGCAGGATTCATTTGAGTATCATTCTTCACTTAATAAGATAAAGAATGGTCAGGTTAAGGCGCTTTACTATAAAGACGGGAACTTGAAGTTTTATTCCAGCGATAAAGGATCGATGGAGCTGGAAGGGGAAAGCTATTATGTAGATGATACGACGCTCATTGCAGCCATCTATTCAGATAGTTTAGGGGATTATGAATGCAATATGAAGAAGGCAGTCAGGAGGCTCAATAAATTTGCTGAGATATTGAAGATGAGGTCAGAATCTATACGGCGGGCGGATAGGCTGCCTCTATGTACCGTTGATTATTATAATAGGGCAGAATCATTGCTTTCGCAGCTTCAGGAACTGACAGATGAAGACACAATCTCAAAAGAAAAGCTGGCAGGCATTGCTTCAGTCAGGGATCAGCTGAATTCCTTGAATCAGGAGATAAATAAGAAATCATGTCCGACAATATATTGAAAATGAGAAAGAAAGCACAGCTTCAGATAATGGAGAATGTATTCATGCTGCTTATAGTATTTGTGATACTTGCAATCGCCCTGGTCTTTGTTATGATGATGCAAAAAGCTGCTCAAAAAGACAAGTTGGAAGAATATAAGGAGCTGGATATGATAAAGAAATCCCAGATCCTAAGTTTCCTTCCTGAGATGCAGTGTTCAGATAACAATAACCTTGACCCGGACTGTTTTGATATCTATAAGATAGATGTTTTCACCGAGCATTTGAAGAAAGATAAGCTATATTACCCTAATCTTTTGGGGAACATAAAGATTGAGATAATTGAATTCGATCCAAGTCCGGAAATCCCTGATGATAAGAGGATCATGAGGACATGGCTGGTATACGATAACCCAAAGCCGGATGTCAAAGGGGAGAAGAACCTGCAGTTCCCGGTACTTCTTAAAGATGTTGTTGAGAATAACAATCATTTCGGCGTTATAAAGCTGGGTGTTTACGAATGAGGAAGGCGCAGACAGAGATAATGGGGATAGTGGTGATAGTGATAATACTGGTCATCGGTATGTTCTTCATGATAGGTCAGCGGCTGAAGCCTCGGGAAAGCAGCAAGGGATCTTTCATAGACCCTAAGTTGGCGCAAAGTTTCCTGAATTCGCTCATGAACACAAAGACAGCTCAAAATGTCATAGTCTCAGACATATTGAAAGATTGCTACAGCAATAGGAGAGATTTATGCGGGAACAAGAAAGACTGCTGTCTTTATGCAGAGGAGACGATGAGGACTGCACTGGAGTTCACATTAGGCTCTCAGGATAGGGCATATAGGCTTACAGTCTCAAAGAAAGGATCTGCAGAGCTCATCCCAGAGATATCTAAGAACTGGGAAGCATGTCAGGAGAATGAGCAGCCAGGGTTTTATTATATCCCACCTCCCCCTCCGATAGTTGTGAAGCTCGAGATATGCAAATAGCGAACTTTGAAGAATTAGGGTGTCTGATGGAGATCATGGGTTGAATAATATGGGATTCAAAGTTCTTCTTTGAGCGGTTTGCGTTTTTTTCAAATCTCGGAGTAGTTGATGCTGCATTTCATAGGCCGGTTAGCTATTAAGCATATCAAGGACAATTTTTTTGGCTACTTCTCTATCATGGGGATATGAAGCGATGGAAATCCTGAAATGGAAGCAGTTTCCGCTGTCAGTGATCAGGTATTTATCCTCAAGCAGCGCATCCTTGTCAAGCCTGATGAAAAAATGGAGGTTGTTGTCCAGTCTGCTTTCGATCTGTGATATTAATGTATTCTTCTGGTCTGTTCCTATTTTTTCAAAAATGGCAGAAAGGAACTTATTTATCTGATTGTTTTTTTTGATATGTACTGTCAGTATCTTGATTTTCTTATCTTCAAATCCCAAGGCAGTCTTTGAATCTATCTCAAGCTTTTCGAATGGGAAAAGGCAGGTTATCTTGTTTCTTATAGCTGTTTCGTCATCCTCTTCCTTTGAGAAGACTCTCATCTCCACAAAATGTGCATATTTCATGGTGATTGTGAATTCGTTTGTATTTAAATAGCTAAACCTTTAAAAACCCTAAAAAGATATTGCCTGATATGGACGCAATAATCTCTGCTTTAGATTCAAAGTATGAGAAGTTCTTCTTTGAGCATTGGCTAAGGTCTCTCAAGGACAATGTCGATCTTTCAGATGTGGATATCTGGGTTATAGATTATGGGATAAAGAAGGATTATCTGGATAGGATCCGTAGATCTGGCGTCAAGATTTATCAGGGCAAGAGAGATGGCCATGTGGCTGTTGTGAGGTTTAGGGAGCTTTCAGTCCTTCTTAAGAAGAACAGCTATGATCAGGTATTGTTTGCAGATGGAGGGGATATAATCTTCCAGACAGATATAAGGGAAGCTATGAGGAAGGATAAGCGTTCAGTCAGGGTGGCATATGATGAGATGAATGAATTCCTTAAGCATGGTCCATTGGGGCTCAGGAAAGAGATAGAAAAGAAAGCGAAGGTTATGCTTAAGAAAAGCAAGATGATAAATGCAGGCGTGATATTCTCAAGCGGGAAAAGGCTGCAGGAGATAAGCGAAGAGATATATTATCTTGTCAAAGACAAGCATAAGTATGGTCCTGACCAGCTGGCATTGGACTATATCTTAAAGAGGGATGGGTTTAAATTATTGGATAACAAGTATAATTTTGTGATTGCGACTACAGACAAGGAATTTTATGTCCAGGAAGGTCAGTTTTTCTTTGAGACAGGCGATTTGATTCCGATAGTCCATAATGCAGGCAATTCCAAGATCATGCGGCCTATGGATAATTTTGGGTATGGGAAGAAGTATAACAAGCTCAAGAAGGCATTATATAGCAGCATTAGGGTAGTGAGCAGGAAACTGAGGGAGCTGAATGATTCTAAGGTCAAAAGATGAAGTGGACATCTGGTATGACTATAAGCCAGGGGATAGGTCATGTCTGGTTTTTCTGCATGGTTTCACAGGAAGCAGTTCAGCATGGGACCAGTTATATCCTTATTTCAGGAAGAAAGGTTATGGCATATTATTGATAGATATAATAGGGCATGGCCTGTCTGATAAGCCAATTGATAAGTCAAAATATACCTTAGAGGCGTCAGCAGATCACATAAAAGAGATATTGGATAGTCTTGGGATACAGAAAGCGGTATTTGTCGGGCATTGTTTTGGATGTGTCGTGTCTATGGAGTTCTATAAGAGATATCCTGAATATGTGGAGAAACTGGTGTTCATAAGCACAGGTTTTGATTTCGCGAAGAAAGATATGCGGTTCATAATGTCATTGATATTATATTTCCTGTATTCAGTGATGGCAATATTGTTCTATCCTTTAAGTTTCGAGAAGAACAAGCTGCATCTGGATTATAGGGTCTTTAAGAAGTCCCATGACTTGGATCTCAAGAGGATATACCACGATGTGCGCGTGACATCGCTTAGGACTATCCTTCCTTTTTTCAAGGACCTGCTTTCGCAGAACTATGAGAAGGTGTTGGCATCATGTGCAGTCCCTCTTCTCATAATACAGGGTAAGAAGGATCTGATAATCCCAAAAGATGCAGCAGTGAAGATGAATCTTCTGGTGAAGAACTCAAGGTTGATGCTTCTTGATTCAAATCATCTTCCGATCCTGAATTCGGTATCCAAAATAAAATCAGCAATGCACGAATTCTTAAAACAGTAATGTTTTTAACCCTATTCATATAATGGATATTGATGAAAATACTGTTTGCCATAAATTCAAATGGTCTTGGCCACGCGACCAGGTGCATACCTCTGATTAATGCGATGATGCCAAAAAACAGGATATTTATCTTGAGCAATTACAGGGCTCTTGATTTTCTTAAGGGGACATATGGGGATAAGGTAGAGGAATATATAACCCTCCCGGATTATTCTTTTCAGCACACAGTCTTTACAGCCAAGAGCGTCTCAGTGAACAGGTTCATGATGTATCTTCCGCTGTATCTGAAAGAGTTCGCAGATGAGCACATAAAGTTCCAGAAGATAAGCAGTGAGCATAATTTCGATCTGATAATAACAGATACGCGGTTTGGGATATATAGTTCAAGGACGCCGTCATATCTCTTGTGCCATCATATAAAGATCCCTCTGTCTGGATTCCTCAAATCAAGCGAGATGATAACAGAGTTTGCATTCTATGCATTCAGGAGTAAATTTAGGAAACTGCTTATACCAGATTTTGAAGAGGATTCATTGGCAGGGGAGTATACGCATAATTTCAAATACCTTAGGAAGGAGGATATTGAATACCTTGGCATATTATCGATGATAGAGAAGAATAAAGTGAAGGAAGATATCGATTATTTTTTCTCAGTCTCAGGTCCAGAGCCTCAAAGGACAGTATTTGAGAAGATTGTGCTTGATGAAGTGAAATCGCTGAAGGATAAGACTATAGTGATAGGGCTTGGGAAGCCTGAAAAAAAGACAGTGAAGAAGGTTGGAAACGTCACAATATATGGTTTCTTGGATAAGGATGCACAGACAGAGATGATGAATCGTTCAAAGCTGATAATCACAAGGTCAGGATATACGACACTTATGGATTTGGCACAGCTAGGGAAGAGAGCCTTGCTTATCCCGACCAAAGGCCAGCCGGAGCAGGAGTATCTGGCAGAATATCATCTCAAGCAGGGAAACTTCTACTGCAAGCAGTTGGAGCATTTGAATTTAGGCAAGGATTTGGAGATAGCTTCGCGTTTTCCTGGATTTAAGGCAAGATATAGGACAGAAGAGAGCGTCAAGAAGTTTATGGAATTGATAAAGCATGAAACACGATCTTAAGATAACTTATTACTTGGTAGCGCTTTTTTTTGTGACGCAGCTTATAGGGCTTTTCCTATTGAATCAGACAATCTCTGAGATAAAGACATCAGACACAGGAGTGATAACTGTGAGATATGAGGAGCCTATCACAGGAAGGCCACAGATGGAAGGCCAGGATTCTTTCAATTATATCATGATAATGATTCTTGTAGGTACAGGCCTGTTGCTGCTATTGATAAAGTTCAGATTGTTCAAGGTATGGAAAGCATGGTTTTTCCTGGCTATCTTAGGTTCGCTTTCAATTTCGCTTTCAGTCTTTTTGAGCGATGGGATGTCACTTTTGGTATCATTGGTTTTGACAGTATGGAAGATATATAAGCCTAATCCAATTATCCATAATTTTACAGAGATATTGATATATTCAGGCATAGCGATCCTGATATCTCCTATGTTTGACGTGTTCTGGGGTATAATGCTTCTGGTTGCCATATCCATCTATGATGCGATTGCAGTATGGAAGAGCAAGCACATGATAACTCTTGCAAAGGCGCAGACAGAGAATAAGATGTTTGCAGGTCTTGTGATACCATATAAATCTGAGGCTATGGCAAAGAAAGATAAGGTGAGAGTTGTAAAGGTGCAGAGCAAGATTCCACTCTCGCTTGACCAAAAAGAAGTGAAGACAGCGATTTTAGGTGGTGGAGATATAGCATTTCCTTTGTTGTTTGCAGGAAGTGTCATGACGTATCTGATAAAGGCAGGTCTGAGCAGTGAGATGGCATATTTCAAGGCATTATTGATACCATTGTTTTCAGGCATGGCGCTATACCTCTTGTTCTTGAAGAGCGAGAAAGGGAAATTCTATCCGGCGATGCCGTTTATCACAGCAGGCTGTCTGATAGGATATGCAGTTGTCATGTTGCTATGATAAAGAATCTAGGGATTAATCTGGTGCCTAAGTTTGAGCATGACTCAGCTATAATTGTTAAGAGGCTTTTAGAATTGGATGTCGAATGGGTGAGATTAGGGTTCGATTTTTATAATTTTGATAGGAAAAAGCTGGATATTTTAGTTGCAAAGCTTAGTGAAGCAGGTATTAAGATATTAGGGTTGTTGTATGGTGAAGTCCCAGGGGTTATGAAGACAAGCATATTTCTTGATAGGAATTATTCAAGCATATTCGGCAAGGAGAAGAGCTACCTGAGATTTATCAAGAATATAGTATCTCGTTATGCTGAGATAGATCATTGGGAGATATGGAACGAGCCGAATTCAGCCAGGTTCTGGCAGGCCAAGCCAAGTCCGCAGGAATATGGGATAATGCTTAAGGATGCCTCTCAGTTGTTAAAGGGAATAAATCCAAAGAATAAGATTGTCTTTGGAGGCGTGGCAGGAGATGATGATATAAGTTTTTTTAATATTGTGAGATCCAGGTTTGAGAAAGACGTTTTAGCTAGAGGTATAGGGGATCACGTAGACATTGTTAATTTTCATCCATATGATAAGTATTGTTATTTTGGTATAAGGGACTATAGTTTTTATTTGAGGCATTTCAAAGAGAGATTTAAGGATGCTATAGCATATTCTAAGACTCTAAATAAACCTATATGGATAACAGAATTCGGCATAAGCCGAAAATACGTCTATCTGAAAGAAGAAGAGATAGCAGATGTCTATTTTGAGTTATACTCTCTTTGCAGCAAAGAGTCTATTCCTTTCTTCATATGGGATTTGATAGGGCCATATGGAAAGGTATATTCTAGATTCAATCCAGAACTTACTTTTGCAGTATTAGATAATGAAGGAGAATTGAATTCTTTTGGAAAAAAACTATTGTATAGGTTTAAGTGCGCATAAGGGTAGTAGCTAATTATAATGTTACAATTTGCTGGCCATGGCACCGGCTCCTATCAGTCCGACATTTTCATCAAGGCAGAGGTCTATCTTCACCTTCTTGAGGAGTGAATTATATATGTTATGCTTGGTGAATTCCTCAAGGAAATGTTTTTTTAGGTAAGGCTGTATGGCTATGGATATCCCGCCTACGATATATACTTGTGATGTTAGGATGTTAAGGCAGGAATCCCTGATGAACCTTGCATAGAACCTTGTGAATATATTGAGTGCCATGTCGCATAGCTTGTCTTTTTTGCTGTATTTGATTAGCACTTTAGCTTTATGGACCGGTTCATCCTTGATCTCTTTCCTTACTTTCATATTGGTCTCAAGGTTGGCTTTGATCTCAAGATAATCATAGATGTCTATGAGTCCTCTTCCGGAGAGGACATCTTCATAATACACAGGCCTGTTGTACTTGTGCATCAAGTAGTCGGCAAGGGCATAATCCTCTATCCCTTCTATGCCTAAAGTTGTCCAGCCAGGCTCGCATGCGAATAATTTCCCATCGATTATATGGACCTTTCCTAGGCCGGTTCCTGCGCCTATTGCCATCTTGATATTTGTCTTGAATCCATTTCCAGGATGCAGGTGCTTGAAATCAGATTTGTTCATGTAATCCAGGCCAAAGCCTATTGCTTGGAAATCATTCACTATCTTTATCTGTTTTAGTTTTGTCTCTTTTTTTAGTTGTTCGACATCCACAACCAGATTGGCATTGGTGAGCTTTGCCCTGTTTTCAGTCACAGGTCCTGCAACACCTATGCACGCCTTTTGTATCTTTTTATCGAACATATTGATTATTTTGCTGACATTCCCGACATCTCTTGTTGGCATGAATAGTTTCTTTTTTATTGAAACCTTCTTATCAACATCTATGACCGCAATCCGAGTGTTTGTTCCGCCGATATCCAGTGCTAAGACTTCCATATGATGACTAAACTATCCGCACTTTATAAAATTTTTCAACAGACTATAGGAAGAAAAGATGTCACAACGCAGATGAAGGCAGCTTACCTTAGGAAAGCAGGCAGTTCCTGCTTATATTCATGGTAGAATACAAACAGTTTTATTCCTATTGCAATGAAAGTCATGATGGTTTTTTGCAGCAGCCAGAAGAACACTATCTGATGAAGCAGCGGGATTTTTACTCCAAGTGAGAATACAAGCAGGTAGAATCCTGAAAACAGGTCACCATAGCTGGCGAAATCTCTGCTGATGAGCACAAAGAGTGCACCTTTTATTATCAGGTACATAGCAGCATAGAAAAGCAGTTTCTGCGGAAGTATCGCTGCGCCCATAAGGATCAAGACAGTGATAAGGTCCAATTTTCCTAGGGTTGCAAACAACATTTGATTTCAGAAGTGTTGCTGTTTTAAAAACATTTTGCTTATTGGAAGGTGTTAAGTTTCTTCTGTCTCATGGTCGCTGCAAAAGAAGTTGGATTTATGCTCATCCCGTCTTTGACTGCAATGATTTGGGTATTTGTATTCTTTTGCATCTCTCTGGCTTCATATAGCGGGTCAGCTTCAAGCATTTTTGTGCCAAATCCAGTCAAGAGTGTGAGCTGGGGTTTTATTTTTTTGATTATCAGTTCAGCAGCTGCAGGATATAGGCAGTCTGATCTTTCGTTTTCCTTTGGTTCTTTTACATTCAGTATCAGTATGTCTATCTCATTAAGCTCAGTGAGTCTGTTTACATTCCCTGTCTCAGGGATATAGGCCAGATTGAATCTTGGTGTGAGTATCTTATATCCGAAATTATCTTCGTCAAGGTCTATTATCTCGATCTCGACGTCATTTATGGCAATCTTTTTTGTGATCTCGATATTGATTGCTCTCTCAAGGAATTCAAGATATTTCTTATGCCCAAAACCTTCGCCATTGATGAGCTTTTCTGGTGCGATGAGCACACCTCTCTTGTCAAACCCATCATGGGTCATGGCAGATATCACCGCATTTACATCATTGGCTCTTCCAAGTTCATCCTTTGTGATTAGAATGGCAGTATTTTCCCTAAGATTGGCGTCAGTGAGCCTTGCCATCACAAGTGCCCCTGGCCCTGGGTCTATATGGAACTGCGTCTCTCCATAGCTGAACAATATGCCTCCGGAATTTCTCCTCTGCTTTCCGATGACAAACGAGTCCCCTGCAGTCCCTAGAAACAGTATACGTGAATTCATACTATTATTGAATGGTTACAGCTATAAAAAAGTATGGTTTCAAATATAAAAGCTTATTAACAAGAGAGGAGTAGGATTTTCTATGGATATAGACAATTTGCTCAAGCAGGTCTTCCAAAAGAAGGACTCTGAGAAAGTATTGTTCCTCTATGATATCCCAAAGAAATCAGATCCTGATTGGGATTATCGTATATCCTTGGCTAGTAGGATAAGTAAGGGCCATTCCCTTGCGTCCTACGAAGCTACCTATTCAAACAATGCAGACCTGCCGCAAGTATGCGTATATGAAAGGAAGATAGTTCCTCTTGTTTCATTGCTTGCGAAGTTCGATATCCTCATAGCGCTCTCAGAATTCTCCCCTACAGCTCCGCTCTCAAAGCTTGCAAAGAAATATGGGTTCAGGGGTGCAACAATGCCTGGGTTCACAAAAGAGATGCTCCCAGCACTGGAGATTGATTTCAATAAATTGAAAAAAGATGTGGCAGCGATAGATTTCGGAGAGTCGAGCCACATAGTGTTTGAAGTGGAAGGGAAGAGATATGACCTTCATTTTGACCTAAGAGGCATGAAAGTCCTTAGGGATGATGGGGACTGCTCAAAAAAAGGCAGGATTATAAATCTTCCAAGCGGCGAGACTTTCATATCACCTAAAGATATCGATAGTGGGACTCAAGGGTTCCTTCCTATCCAGGAGACTCCAAAGAGTGAAGTCGTAGTTTATAAAGTCGAAAATAACAGGATAGTCTCAGCAGATAAGGAGACAGCACTTATGAAAAGGATATCTAATGATCCTGCAGTAGGTAACATAGCAGAATTGGCTATAGGAGTTCTCGGAAGATATGGGATAGAACCATGTGGCAGAACATTGCTGGATGAGAAGCTGGGTCCGCATATCGCTTTAGGCAGGAACGATCATTTCGGTGGGACAATAGGTGTTAGTTCTTTCAAGAAACCAGAGAATGTATGGCACCAGGATTAT
>JAMPXQ010000034.1 GCA_023701075.1 Candidatus Woesearchaeota archaeon | reverse complement strand
AGGAATGCGACGGCTGTATTTACGATGGCAGATGCTTGCCTTACGGGACAAGACGCCCATCTGCTGCAGATATTGATTCACCTGTGTATTGTGAATTGAATTCAAAATTTGTTGAACAAAAATTTGATGATTCAAACTGCCAAAACAATTATGAATGCATGGGAAATTCCTGTATAGGTGGCAAATGCACTGATCTTGGGAAAGAGATGAAAGAGACAAGGAACATGATACAGAGGTTCTGGGACTGGCTGAAAGGAGTGTTTTGATTATTTCAAACAGGCAGAATATTCCTTTTTCAATTTGGAATCATTAGATTCCTAATTTGTCAAAAATGTCGACATTTTAAACATAAGAAGGAGATGAATGCCTTCTAGCCTGTTTGAAGTTCGAAAACCATGAAAACTAAAGTGTTCAGGGTGCTCAGAAATGTCTGCATTTCGGACATGCCAGATTCGGCTAAGGGCGTAATACCTTGCACTTTAGTGCAGGGATATAGCAAGCTTTGCTTGCTTATTACGAACATAGTGAGTATAGCCCTTCGCAGGGCATTTTTGTTATTTTTTATTTATTTCTTCTAAAAATACCATTTTAAAGTAGTTAAAATAGTTAGTTTTAAAAATAACAATCAGATTTCCTTCATTATGCCAGATACAGATGTGATTCCATTCTTGCATGATAATGCAACTGTTGGAGACCCTATTCAAGTGAAAGTTAGGGATGGTTTTTGGTCTAGGATTGAAGAAGAAGGGATAATTCAAGGGATGACTGGAAGCACACTGGATATTTTGAGATACAACGGCCAGCTCATAAGACAATCAATAAAAGGATTGTTGGATTATTATCTTCCGGAACCTAATCCTAATGCATCTCCTTTTTATCAGGACCAAAACGTCACAGGTGTAGTATATCAATATTTAGGCAACAGAGTAGCTCATGCATTAGGATGGTTTAGAACTGACATTGAGGGGAAAGTGATTGCGCAGGATATGAATACCGTCTCAATTGCAAGCTATATCTATCTTTTCGGAAAGCCTCTTTGGCCGCACACTGCTGTGCTAGACAGGAAATATATAATTAGAAATGGACTCTATCAGCCGCATGAAGTCCTTCCTGAAGGAAAGCCAGATGTTGTCCATCAAGATGATCATGTTTTGCCAGTCACATGGGCAAGAGAACAAAATAAACCAGATATATACCTATTGGATAGACCTGATATAGATAAATTATCACAGGAATTGCCTAGGATTGAAGGCAGTCATTTGCTTCCGCCAAAACCCACCTTGATGAGACTAGAACCAAGATATGAACGAGATGGAGTAACCCCGACTGGAGATTTCCATTGGACACGCTGATTCTTCAGTTGAACATCTCCCTTATCACAATCGTCGCATAGCTTCCTTTTCCAAGTTCGAATGAGACCATGATCTTTTTCTTTCCAGTATTCAAATCATCATCTTCAAGCTTTCCGATTGATAGTTCATTGACATCTGCCATGAGCTCCCTATCATTCCCTTTAGGAGTGATATTAGGGATGGCCCTTATTATGAAATCTCTAGCATCAATCTTATTCCTCAGCAGGATCTTTTCATATATCTCTTTTATCTCAGTTCCAAATTCAGTATCAAAAGAGACAAGAGGGATGATGATGTTTTTCACAGGCTCCTTTGGAAAGACGAAAACACCTTGATTATAGCTTATCTCATGGTGCTTATATGTCCTTAGGAGTTCAGAAGCAGCCTCATTCCAAAGATAGCTCTGCACAGAATGGATGAACATCTTAAGGATGCTGAAAGGCGCTTTTCTGATTGCGCCTACATAATCAGTCGGATACATCGCCAAGTGATTTTTGCATTCATCATAATCTAAGAGTGTGCAGGCTTCCTTGTATCTTTTCCTTATTATCATGAGGCCGATCTCAAGATTATGCGTCCCAAACCTCTGTTCGTCGAAATAATTAGGGATCTGATTGATTTTTCTAGGTTGCGTCTCCAAATTCCTCACGACAAGAGAAAATTTGTTGCCGTCCAGGTCGCCTAGGCTGATTGGTCTTATGCCATTTCCGATAATCGTTATCTTCAGGTCTTTTAGATTTAAGTCATGTATCCTTCCTTTCACAGAGCAGAACTGTTTAGTGACAGCGTTCCTATCCTTGTTCCCGCAGAACCCGAATTCTTTCCTAGGTATCTTGAAATGTTCAGAAAGCTTCTGTATGGCGTCTTCAGTATTGTATTCTTTCTTCTCAAGACTGAAATAAGTATAAGGTCCATCGATGAGATTTAGCGTAATCTTCTCTTCTACTATGAAATCCTGCGGTATCTGCTTGATTATATACATGAAACGATTAGAAAAAAAGGCTCAATAAATTACTTTCTCTTTGCTTTTGCAGCTTTCTGTGTCTTTGCAGCTTTTGGCGCTCTTGGTGTTTTCACAGCCGCTTTTGCTGCATTGCTCTTTCCTATCTTCTGTTCACCTAGAAGATGGTTTGTGAACCTGTCAGATGCTGGGGTGAAATCCGTAGTTATTGAAGAATCAAACATGTTCGTGAGCATCTCAAGCTTCTCGTTTTGTTCCAGCCAAAGCTCCATGAACTGAACACGCTTATCGACAAGTGCCAAAGCTTCATCAGCCTGCCTGATTGGCCTAAGGTCATTGGCAAGTTTCACGTCGCCAAACACATCTTCTACCCATTTTGCGAAATGGTTGACATCTTGGGCATAAGCCTGATAGAGGCCGTCCCCGTGCTGCTTCAATGCATCCCTAAACTCCCTTAGGTTCTTGAATTCTCCCAAATGGGACTTAAAAGAAAACTCTGTGTCAGATAGGTATTTGGTAAAGGCGTCTTTCATATCTGCTGATTACACACATCCCCTTATTAAATTTATCGTTGACAAATCACATAATTATAGATTAGTGGTAAAAAAAGCACATTGGTGACTATATTAATCCTACCAGTTGAGCAAATTTTATATAGCAAAATGCATTTGGAAGATACATGAACCCTATAGTGAAAAAGGATATTCTGAACTTGCTGAGGCTTTCAATTGCTGCAATCAAGGAAGGCAATCTCTTCAAGCTGAGGGAACTAAGCGACCAGGTCATCCACAACGCAGCTATCTTTCAGGACAAGGATTCTATAACAATAGCGATATTGATCTATTCTATATCCAAGATATTCAAGGACAATGTCGATGATTATGTATTGGATTATCTGGAGAGTGGAGTCACAAATCTTGAGATAGGCAAGATAAATGCATATGAATCAGATATCAAGAGCATTATGAAGACTATGGAATCAAAGAACGGAAACACAAAGTACTATGTGCAGGAAGTCTTTGAGATGGCAGAGATAAAGAAGGCTTCAAAGATATTTGAGCATGGCATATCCATGGCACAGGTCGCTGATTCGCTGGGCATTTCTCTTTGGGACCTCATGGATTATGTAGGGAAGACAAGGATAATAGACAATATGGAGCAAGGCAACGGCATAAAAGCACGTCTGAGTTTCACAAGGGGTCTTTTCAGATGACAAAATCACTCGTTTTCGATAACGAAGCGAAGCGGGTTTTCGAAAAGGAGGATTTTACATGACAAAATCACTCGTTTTCGATAGCGGCCCAGTGATTAATATCGCTCTCAATAACCTGCTTTGGACATTAAAGCCGCTGAAAGAGAGGTTTGGTGGCGAATTCTATATCACAGAATCTGTGAAGAGGGAATGCGTCGACCGTCCATTGCAGAGCAAGAGGTTCAAATATGAAGCGATAGAGACGCTCAAAGTCATCCAGGAAGGGACAATAAAGGTCTATACTAATAGGCAGCTGAAATCTAAGACATTGGCGCTTTTGGACCTTTGCAATAACCTTTTCAAGGTGAAAGGCAATTATGTGAAGAATATCCAATATGCTGAAGTAGAGAGCATCGCTGCCGCAAAGCTGTTGGAAGCAGATGCTGTCGTCATAGATGAATTCATAACAAGGATGGTTCTAGAGGATCCTATGTTCGTCAAGGAGAGGATGGAACGCAAGATCCATGAGATAGTGACCCCGGACAAGAATAACTTAGAGATACTCAAGGCAAAAGTAGAAGGGCTAAAGGTCATCAGGTCGTTTGAGCTTGTGACAATCGCTTATGAACTGGGCATATTCAAGGACTATTACCTGTCTATCCCTGAGCCTAAGAAAAACCTTCTTGACGGACTTTTATGGACGATAAAATTGAATGGCTGCTCAGTGACAGAACAGGAGATAGAAGAAGTGAAGAAGATAGAAGACGTCTGATTGAGAGTATATTGATTCTTGTCGGGTTTTGACGTTTCCGAAGTGGAAAACTGGCAGCAATATTGAAAAATTCTCTGCTCGTTATTATCTAAGGATAACGACGGAAGAATCAAAAAATTTATATACTTGCGTATGCATTTATTGACGTATAGGGGAAATAATAATACTAGATTCCCAAACGGAGGTAAACTAAAATGGCTGAAAAAGTCGCAAAAGTAGGCGTAAAGAAACAGGCAGGCTATTTGTACTTCGTCGATAAGAACGGCGATGTTTCAAGGGCTGTCATGAGCAGAGGCGGAAGGAAGAAAGGAAAAGCAAAAGTAGAGAAAGTCACAAAAGTAGGCGTCAAGAAAGAGAAAGGATACCTATACTTCCTAGACAAGAACGGAGATGTCTCAAGAGCCAAGATGGCAAGAGGCAGGAAATAAGTTTTTCGTTTCTAATTTTTTTATATTTTTCTATAAATCTTCTCAATAAACAATTTAAACATTCATCCTTTTTAGCTTATCCATGAAAGGCCTAATAATCTCCGGCAAGTTCGGTGAAATCAGAGTGCGCCAAAAGCACGGAGAACAGATAGAATTAGGCGAGCTTCTGATAGCCGAGAACAAGGATTCAAAAATTCTCATGCAGGCCTATGACCTTGAATACGGCTCGCAGCTTTCTCAGTCAAACCTGGAGCTCGTCTCCGGCATGAAGATTGAGGAAGATACAGACATGGAGTTCATGGATGAGAAGATAAGGAGCTATACGATAGCGCTCCTAAAGAACCTCATAACGATAACAAAGAAGCCTCATTCATCAAAAGCGCTTCCTGATTTTTTCTCAGAGGTGAGGGAAGTGAAGAAAGAAGACCTCTCATTCCTCACAAAACCCAGTAATCCGCTTTTTGTAGGGAACCTGAGATCAGGTTCAAAGCAGCTGGATTTTGGCATTTTCCTTCCGGGAGAGAAAGTCTTCAGCCATCATATCCTGATATCAGCGACGACTGGAAGAGGGAAATCAAACCTTGCTTCAGTGATGCTTTGGGACCTATTGGGCAAGGACTATGCAGGGATCTTAGTCCTTGACCCTCATGATGAATACTATGGCAGGAATAGGTTCGGGCTAAAAGACCATCCAAGCGAGAATCTGATATATTATTCGATAAATCCTCCTCCCGGTGCATTCACTTTGAAGATAAATATCAGGCAGATAAAACCCAGCCATTTCAACGGGGCTGCAGACTGGTCAGACCCTCAGAAAGAGGCTCTCTCTGCATTCTATAAGAAATTCAAGGAGAAATGGATAGAAGCCATAATAACAGAGCAGGACACCGGATCAAAATTCAGTGAAGGGACTATCGCAGTCATAAGGCGAAGGCTTCTGAATCTCTTGAGCCTTGATTTTGTAGACAGGAACATAATCTGTAACGGCATCTTTGATGTGAATTCAGGCCTCTCAACATTAAATGAAATCTGCATGAACCTGGAGAGAGGCAAGATGGTAGTGATAGACACATCTATATTCTCAGGCAATGTAGAGATACTTATAGGAAGCCTCATCTCGACTGAGATACTGAACAAGTATAAGCATTACAAGAATTCAGGGGAGCTTGAAGGTAAGCCTGTAGTATCGATATTTTTAGAAGAGGCGCCTAGGGTCCTTGGAAAAGAGGTATTGGAGAAAGGGCAGAACATCTTTTCTACTATTGCAAGGGAAGGGAGGAAATTCAAGGTAGGCCTTACAGCTATAACGCAGCTCCCTTCATTGATACCTAGGGAGATACTTGCCAATATGAACACAAAGATAATATTAGGCATAGAGATGCAGCCTGAGAGGCAGGCGATAATAGAATCAGCAGCACAGGATCTCAGCTCTGATTCAAGGGCCATAGCTTCACTGGATAAGGGAGAAGCGATAATAACAAGCAACTTCACAAGATTTGCGATACCTGTGAAGATCCCGCTATTTGAAGAGTTTGCAAAGGTTGATGAGAGAAAAGAGACTAAGAACAGTTTTGAAGGGATAAACCTAGGATAGGCCTTTTTTTGGGATATATTTAAGTATAACTTTCCTGTTTTTTAGGGAAAATGACACTTGCAGCTGCAGCTTCATTCATGGTATATGAAAATGCCATGGAAATGCTCGGGATAATTAAAGAAGAGAATTATAATCCTATAACTCATGGATACAGCTTCACTGCACCTTCAAGAGTAGGTTCTTTGGTCTCAAGATTATCCCTGAATTTTGGTGGGATGGTCGGAAAACAAGTCTTGGAAATCGCATGCGGCGGAGGGAATGTAGCAGATAGGTTTGCAGAAGAAGGTGCCGTTGCGTATGGTTTTGATTATAATAAGAAGCTTATCAAGCTAGCTGATATGCTTGCAGATGAATTGATAGGGCATAATATAATTGATCCATCGAATAAGCCTGCATTTTTTCAGGGGAGATATGTCCGCGCTATCTCTTATCAAAGAGATGCAAAGTCCCAGGAATATTGTATGCCTTACCAGACATATCTATTGTCCATGGATACTTTAGCAAGATTCCATAGCTTAGGCACATCGCCGCATGACATGGATTTCTGGTATGTCTATCCATGGCCTGGTGAAGTAGGGAATATGATGAGGATGTTTAGGTATTATGCAAAAAAAGATGCTGTGCTTGCATTGTACAAAGAAGACAGAAGAGGACAGCAGATCCTCAAATTCTTCGATGGTCTTGAGAACCATAGCATTTCTGATAGGGAATTCGAGATCTGGGTAAAAAAATGACTTATTTTGCATCTTCTATCTCAATGAATAGGAAATCATGTCTAATTTAGGCATCATCCATGATTCTTCGTTGACTGCAGGTATGAACAGTTCTGCAGCCTTCTCTCTTTTTCTTCTCTCAAATTCTCCAGAGAATTCAGTGCCTGATTTTGAATCGATGAACGAGAACATTTTCTCTTCCTGTCGATATAGAAGGCTCCATAACATGAAGGTCTGTATCTTTGCTACATTCGGATTGCTTTTCTTGAGTGCAAAAGGAGCTGCAAAAAAATAGCCGACTGAACCAAGTACAATGGTAGACAATATCAATTGAAGGTTCCCGTGCAGCTGCAGCATCTTCCTGTCAGTGAATGCGTATTTGACTGTATCGGCAAGATAAGCTGCAGGGATTGCTATATGTGAAAGATCAAATGGTGTGCCTGGAGCGCCGAACCAGCATGTGGCAAGCCCGACTTTAGTATACCTAAGAGAGTTATTCAGTATCTGGTTTGTCTCTTCCAAGAAAACATCTATAGTGCTTCCATTCTTCACATCTATCCCAAAAGAGTGCAGTTCATGTATGGCTGCTTCTATCTTCCTGCCATAGCCATGTATATTTCTCTCTATCCAGCTTTCCTCTTGAGGTTTCTCATAGAACTCATGATACAAGCTGCTGGATATCCTGGCAGCAAAGTATGGCTCTAGGTACATTTCTTTGTTTACTAATAGGTTATTTTTAAATATTCACCTCCTTTTTGAGAGTATTATGAGATTCGCCCACATGGCAGACTGTCACATAGGAGGATGGAGAGACCAAAAGCTCAATGATCTCAATACTGATGCATTCTTCACAGCCATAGATATCTGCATAAAGGAAAAAGTGGATTTCATCTTGATCGCAGGAGACTTATTCAATACAGCCCTTCCTGGGATAGACAAATTGAAGGATGTAGTCAAGCGTTTCAAGGATTTGAAAGACAAGGACATTCCGGTATATCTGATACCAGGAAGCCACGATTTTTCGCCTTCAGGAAAGACAATGCTTGATGTCTTGGAGGAAGCCGGCTTATGCATCAATGTAGTGAAAGGCAACATTGAGAATGGAAAACTGAAGCTGAAATTCACCATCGATACGAGGACTGGTGCAAAGATAACAGGCATGCTTGGACGAAGAGGCATGCTTGAAAGATCGTATTATGAGGATCTTGACAGGAATTCATTGGAATACGAACAAGGTTTCAAGATATTCCTCTTCCATACCTCTCTTTCAGAACTCAAGCCTTCATCAATGGATAGGATGGAATCTTCCCCTATCTCGCTGCTCCCTAAAGGATTTGAATACTATGCAGGAGGCCATGTTCATATTGTCGAAAGAAAAGACCTTCCGGGTTACAAGAATGTAGTCTATCCTGGCCCGTTATTCCCAAATAATTATCACGAGCTTGAAGAGCTAAAGAAAGGCGGTTTTTATATCTATGATGATGGGAAGATAATAAGAAGAGATGTAGAACTGAAGAAAGTGATTGATGTATGTATTGAAGCGACCAATAAGACACCTCAGTCAGTTGCATCTGAAATACTGAATTCATTCTCAGAGATCAGAGACTGCATAGTAATGATGAAGATACAAGGCACTCTTGATGGAAAGATATCCGAGATAAATTTCAAGATGATATTTGATAGGTTGTATGAGAAAGGCGCATTCTTTGTGATGAGGAACACATCATCTCTCACAAGCAGGGAATTTGAAGAAGTGAAGATAAATCCTGGCGTGAATGTCGAAGAGGATCTGATCGACGAGCATGCTGGCCAGATGCCTCTATGGAAAGTAGATAAGGAAAAAGAGATGATAAAGGCTCTCATGCACCTATTAGGTTCTGAGAAAAAAGAAGGAGAAAAAGTATATGAATTTGAATCCAGGCTCCTCAAAGACCTTGAGAAGGCGCTTCATCTCTGAATTGGAAGTTCAGCATTCGATAGCGCTCGGACGCTCTGAAAAAAACGTCGTCACGACGTTCTCGAAATTGAGCGATTTGATGACATCGATGATGTCTTCATTTAGGTCTTCTTCGATCTGGGCTATGATATCTCTTGTCTTTTTCATGTGCAACCACCAATGGATAAGTTGGTATGCTTAGTTTAAATACCTCATGGCAGGATGTCTAGTGTCCAGTGCAAAAGTGAGACGGGTAACGACGAGAAGAGATATGATAGGATAATTTAAGATTGTAAACTATGAGTCTAAAAAATTACGCAACTATTCTTAAGTAATAAATTTAAGTAAAATTTATAAATTAATATCTGTAACCCTTGATTATGTATCAGATTGACCAGCCATTGAGACAAGGCATAGGCGACCTTCTTTTGGTCTACAGCAAATCAGGCAGTTCAGTTGCAGGTTTTTTGAGAGAGCAACGTCAGCTAGAAGGGACTGATAGCTTTAATCTTGAGCTTGCAATGCTCAATGTGCCTGTCCATTATAGTTTTGCACAGAGAATCAGTGATTTATGCTTCTCATTCAAACATGACGCAGCGTATGGCCTGCTGCTAGAAGAGCAAGCTGGCTATGATCAGTTTTTAGAATCTGACCTTAGAGCTAAGATGCAACATGTTGCTTCTATTGGAAGAGCGCCATTCAAAGAAGGGGATCTGATCTATCTGGCGGATAATGAAACGCCTCACAGGAGAGCAGCAGGTTTTATTGTTGGAAAAAAAGGAAATGATGTCTGGCTTGCCCAATCAAATGAATTTCAGGATGCTCCAGCATATTCTCATGCTAGATTTGATATGAACCAATTGCCATTCTACTCGATAATCCTGCCAGCAAAATAAGTTCTGCATCGGTAAAGACATGTTCTGAGAACAGTATGATTTAGAAGACAGCCAAAGAAAAATAGCCTGAAAACCAATATTTCTAAGTATAAAAAAGTAAAAAACAATATAGAACTATTCGTTATCGATTGAGACATTGCCGGCTTTCTTGCCCCTGTCTCCATCAACAAGATCAAAAGTGACTTTTGCGTTCTCGCTCAGTGTCACTCCTTCGTTTAGTCCTGATGAATGTACAAAATAATCTTTGCCATCTTCGCCTGTGATGAAGCCAAAGTGCTTCCCGTCGTTGTAGAATTTAACTGTTCCTTTCATCTTTCTTTCCTCCGCATGTCTCGCAGTAATATGATTTGTCTATAGCTAGGTATCTCTTCTGGCACATTCTGCATATCCGAAATTCCTTGTATAGTCTCATATAACCTGATACTGGCGT
>JAMPXQ010000033.1 GCA_023701075.1 Candidatus Woesearchaeota archaeon | reverse complement strand
TTCCAGCACTGCTGCCTTTCCGTCTATATCAACAGTATCCTGCTTCTTCTGTATCGTAGATGTAGGCTTGAACCCGACCCTGAATATTATAGGCATCCCATTTGATATGCCTCCTTGTATCCCGCCGGAATTGTTTGTCTTTGTCCTTATCTTCCCATCTTTCTTATCGGCTATGAATTCATCATTGTGCTGGCTTCCCAGCATCCTTGTCCCATCAAACCCTGAACCTAGCTCAAATCCCTTTGCTGCATTTATCGACATAATCGCTTTTGCAAGGTCTGAAGAGAGCTTGTCAAACACAGGTTCGCCTAAACCTATCGGAACGCCACGTATCACGCATTCTATGACCCCTCCTAGTGAATCCCCTGCTGCACTTGTCTTTTCAATGAGCCTTATCATCTTCTTTGCTGCATCCTTATCAGGGCATCTGACTATATTAGATTCGACATCATGTCTGGTGACAGTATCAAGATCCACTTCTGCATCTATGTCTTTTATCCTTTTTACATAGGCGACTATCTCAATATCCTTAATTATCTTTCTTGCAACTGCTCCAGCCGCAACATTCCCTGCAGTAATCCTTGCTGAGCTTCTTCCTCCGCCATTAGGATCCCTTATCCCATATTTTTTACTGGTAGTGAAATCTGCATGGCTTGGCCGAAATTTTATTGATATATCCTTGTAATCAGATGGCTTCGCATCCTTATTGTATATTATTAGTGATATCGGGCTTCCTGTTGTCTTTCCTTCAAAGACACCGGATAATATCTCTACCTTATCCTCTTCCTTTCTCTGTGTAGTTATGCTGCTCTGTCCGGGCTTTCTCCTATCAAGCTCATTCTGGATATCCTTTTCACCAAGCGTGATGTTAGGAGGGCATCCTTCTATTATCGCACCTATAGCTTTTCCATGGGATTCTCCCCAGTTAGTGACTTTGAATGCATTCCCTATTGAATCTCCTGCCATTTTTTTCATTCACCTAGATGTTTTGATAATTCAGTCTCCATATGTCTGAAATCTATTTTCACACTGGTCCACTTCTCGAACTGTCCTATTGCCTGATGGATGAGCATCCGTTCTCCGGTTATGACCTTGCATTTCCTTTCTCTGGCAAGCTTGATAAGCTTCGTTTCTATCGGACTATAGACTATGTCCATCACCAGTTTTCGTTCTGGGATGTCTTCAAGTATGCATTCATCTGCATTTGGATTCATGCCAATATTTGTTGAATTTATTATGATATCAAATCCATGCAGGTTTTCCTTGGCAGCCTCTATGCTGACTACTTGAGTTTTGAATTCATCAGCCAGTTGCCTTGCTTTCTCAATGGTCCTGTTTGCTATTGTCACGTCTGCTTTCTCTTTCATGAGCCCATAGGCTATGGCTCTTGCAGCTCCTCCTCCGCCAAAGAGCAAGACTCTTTTTCCATTCAATCCTGTTTTTTCCTTGAGAGCCTCTACTGCACCAAAAAAATCTGTATTTGTCCCTATTATCCTTCCTTCTCTTAAGAATAGTGTGTTCACTGCCCCTATCTTTTTTGCTGTCTCATCAGCTTCATCAATAAGCCCTATGATCTTCTCTTTATGCGGGACAGTGACTGCCCCTCCATTGAATCTAAATTTCCTGAAATTTTTCATGAACATCTTAAGCTCATCAGGCCTTGTCTTGAAAGGCACATAGACCATATCAATATCCAGTCTCTTGAAATTAGGATTATGCATGAACTTGGATTTTGAATTCTCTGCATGTTCGCCTATGACTCCAAGCACTTTTGTGTCCTTGTTTATCCGGGTGATATTAAATCCCTGCAGCTCTCTTAAATCCAGCTGCCCGCTTGCTGTCTGATTCTCATTTCCTGACGCAGCATATATTATTCTTGATCCATATTTTGGTCCAAGTATCCTTGAGATATGACCTCTCTCTCCCATTGCATGTGATATCAGGTCATCTTTTCCTTCAAGCAGCTTAAATATCGTGAAACAGTCATTTATTGACCCTGCTGTTGTCACTATCTTCACTAGATCAGGTGAAAGGCCATTCATTTTTTTGTATGTATCTTCAAGCTCACTTAAAGAAGGTGTGCCACTAGGATCATGATGAGACAATATTACCTTGGTTTTTTTCCTGTTGTTTTCTGGATTTTTTATTCCTGCCATCCCTATTTTTTCTGCAGTAATTATATCATTTATTACAATTTCATCTGTCTCTATCTCAATGTCTATGAAATCAAAACCAAGCATGATTGCTTTTTTTATCAGTCGTATCCTTTCCTCTTCCGATCCACCAAACATCCCGCCTAATCTTCTTGGTCTGCACGTGAAAATTATCTCTTTTCTCTTGTGTGAAAATATTCTCTCAATCTTTGCCTCATCTATGCCATCTATCATATCAGCGCGTATCTCGATGATATCGCAATCAGGTTCTTTATTCAGGTTGCCCAATATTCCAATTGCCTTATCTATGCTGCTCTCTCCGATAGATACGCATATTTTTGTCATTTAGAGTTTCTCCTGTTTTATTTTCTTCAAGACTATTTTTTTTGATTCTATCTTTTTCGATTTCAGTTTCTTCATTATCTCATCAGTCACCTGTACTATTGTCTTATTATCGGTCTCTATCTCAAATGCTGCAGCCTTCCTATATAATGGAATCCTTTCATCCAATACTTCTGCGACTTCTTCAGCAGCTGGTTTTTTTCCGGTTATAGATGGCCTGGTCTTTTTATCACTCTTAAGTCTTTCTGATATCACACCTGCGTCTGCTTTAAGCCATATGCACAACCCTTTTTTTCTCATCTCTCTGATGTTCTCTTCACTTGTGATGATTCCTCCTCCGCAGTCTAATATTATGTTCTTATCTTTGGAGAACTGCATCAATAGCTCAGTCTCGATATCCCTGAAATGGCTCCAGCCGAACGTCTTGACAAACCGCTCTATGTTCCCGGTTTTTTTTTCTATCTCATCATCAAGATGTATCACTTTTCTATCAGTCTTTTTTCCAAGCATCTCTGAGACACTGGTCTTCCCTGTTCCCCTATATCCTATCAGGTATATTATATCAGACATGCCTTATCTCAGCCCCTATCTCTTTTAATTTGTCCCAAAAACCCGGGAATGACTTGTTCACACATTCCGGATTCTTGATCTTCATCCCGCATTTAAGTCCAAGTATTGCAAAGCTCATCGCTGTCCTATGGTCATTATGAGGGTCTATCACTGCAGCTTTTGGCATCCCTCCTTCTATTATCAGTTCTGTGTCTGTAAATTCTACGTTTATCCCTGTTTTTCTAAGTTCGGTCGCAGTATCCCTTATCCTATCGCTCTCCTTATGCCTCAGATGTCCTATGTTCCTTATCCTTGTCTTCCCTTCTGCATAGCATGCCACAATTGCCAGGGTCTGTACGACATCAGGCATATCTCCCATGTCAATATCTATATCGCTTATGAGCGGAAGGCCATATAGCTGTATCCATGTCGAATTCCTCCTATACATGCATCCCATCTTCACAAGCAGGTCTGCAAATTTCTTCTCTCCTTGGCTCACTCTAAAATCCATCCCATTGATCCTTGCACATCCTGGGACTATCGCAGCTGCAGCCAGGAAATAGCTTGCAGAGCTCCAGTCTCCGGGTATAATTATTTCTTTTGCAGCATATCTTTGTCCTGCCTTAATCTTGAAAAGTGAGTGCCCATCCTGTTTCACAACCACACCGAATTCTCTCATCATGTCTATTGTCATTGCGACATATTCTTTTGAAACTAATTCTCCTTCGATCATTATCTCTACATCTTTCTTTGCAAAAGGCGCAATCGCTAGAAGAGAGCTTATGAACTGGCTGCTCACATCTCCCTTTATCCTGGTCTTTCCACCTATAAAAGTTCCTCCATGGATATTGACAGGAGTGAATCCTTCATTTGAATCAGAGCTTATCCCAAGGTCTTTGAGACTTTCAAGCAGCGGGATGATTGGCCGCTCCCCGATCCTTTTCGAGCCATCTATTTTCACAGTGCCTTTTGCAAGAGCACTTGTACCGATGATGAATCTAAGGAGTGTACCTGAATCTTTCACATCTATTGTTGCAGGACTTAACACTCCTCCGCTCCCATCTATTATCAATGAACCTTTTTCCTTCTTGATATCTACGCCCATAAAAGTTAGGGCACGGATAGCACTTTCTATATCCTCATTATCCGGTATGTTTTCTATCCTTGAAGTTCCTTTGCAAAGAGAAGCTATTATTATCGCCCTGTTTGCTATGTACTTGCTTCCAGGAACAGTCATCTCGCAGTTCAGTTTCTTGAGCGGCATTATCTCTATCATCATTGCCCCCTCATCAGTTTCCTTATTGCAATCAAGTCTATTTTATGGGAAAACCTGTTTTTGGAACTATGCACTTTACCTATTCCATCAAGGAGCACCATATTCACGTTGCCATTCTCAGATTTCTTATCAAGCATCATATGTCGAATAAGCCTCTCTTCATCCAAATCTGGAAGCTTTGTAGGAAGCCCGAATTTTTCCAGCAGCCTAGTAATCCTTTTGACATCCTTTTCGCTTATCTTTTCAAGACTGCACGCAACCTTGCTTTCAAAGACAAGTCCTATGCTTACTGCAAAACCATGCTTTATCTTAAAATCAAGCGCACTTTCTACTGCATGCCCGATAGTGTGTCCTAGGTTAAGCACATGCCTTTTGCCATCATCTCTTTCATCGGATTCTACAACAGAAAGCTTGAGCTCTATGGCTCTTGAGATGACATGTCTTATCGCTTCATCGTCTCTTTGCATTATCTTTTCCTTATTTTTTTCAAGGTACATGAAAAGCTCTTCATCAAGCGCTGCTGCAATCTTGATTATCTCAGCTATCCCGCTTATGAATTCATCATCAGGAAGCGTCTCTAGGAAATCCAGGTCTATTATGACTTCGGTTGGATGCCATACGCTTCCAAGCATGTTCTTCCCATGCTTTGTATTTACCCCTGTCTTCCCGCCGATTGATGCATCGACCATAGCAAGCAGGGTGGTAGGGACATTTACATACCTTATGCCTCTCTTGAAAGTAGATGCGACATATCCTGTAATATCTGTTATTATCCCTCCGCCTATCGCGACAAGGATCAGGTTCCTGTCATGCCCTTCTTCAAGCAGCATGTCTTCTATCTCATGCTTTGTGTTCCTAGACTTGTTCGCTTCAGTGGCCATTATTGTCATGACCTGATGCTTCTTCTCAAGCTCCAGGAAATCAGCTTTGTTTAGCTCTTTCACTATAGAATCTGCGACTATAGCAATCTTCCCTTCCATCTCAAGAAGGTGCTTTTTCCATATCCCTCTTCCTACTATCTTATCCATGTTGCATCAGCGGTTTTATCTCATCGATGAGTTGTGAGAGCTGCCTAGGGAAAAGCGACTGCTCGCCGTCGCTCCATGCTTTGTCAGGATCAGGGTGCATCTCGACAAGAAGGCCATCTGCTCCTGCAGCGACTGCAGCCTTGCTAAGCGGAATGACAAGTTCCCTATTTCCTGCTGCATGGCTTGGATCGACAATGACAGGCAGGTGTGTCAGTCTTTTAAGTACTGGTATTGCTCCGATGTCAAGCGTGTTCCTATAGCTCTTTGTCTCAAAAGTCCTGATCCCTCTCTCGCACAATATGACATTAGGGTTCCCTGAAGATAGTATGTATTCAGCAGCCAATAGGAGTTCTTCTATTGTCGCACTGATCCCTCTCTTTAAGATTACAGGCGTCTTCACTTTCCCTAGCTCTTTTAGCAAATCGTAGTTCTGCATGTTCCTTGCTCCTACTCTCAATATGTCCACATGTTCAGATGCAATCTTCACATCCCTTACATCCATGACTTCAGTCTCAACTAGAAGACCTGTCATCTCCCTTATATTTTTTAGTATCCTAAGGCCCTCTATCCCCATCCCTTGGAAACTGTATGGGCTGGACCTTGGCTTGAAGACAGATGCCCTCATGACTTTCACGCCAAGGCTCTTTAGTATCTTTGCTGATTCCATTGCCTGGTCCCTAGTCTCAAGCGAGCATGGCCCTGCAATAAGGAGGAAAGTGCCATTGCCTATTTCAAGATTCCGGATTTTTATAGATGTCCCTTCCGGCTTCCTCTCTCTGCTGACAAGCTTGAACGGCTTACTTATGTCTAATATTTTTTCAATGCCTTTTGTCTTTTCTATCTCCATCTTCCCATTGATGGCGATTATTGTCTTCCCTTCTTCTTCAATGGCCACAGGCTCGATGTTTTGTTTCCTGATATTTGCAAGCACTTCATCTAGCTCCTGCCTATCTGCATCTTTCTCCATCACAACTATCATCTTCCATTCACCTTTTGCTGTGATAGCGAATCCTCAAGAAAACATCGACCCAAACGATAGAAACCCTGACAAGAAATCAGGGGCCTTGAAGACACGCTATCTTTTGGGCCTTAGTTAAAATAATAATAGAAGCTAAAAAAACTGAAAGCGAAGACTAGCAACGACAATGCACTCATGCTCGCTAGTTCCGACATAACTAAGAAAGGATGTGAGAGTTATATAAAAATGTTTTGCCGCGTTGGAATAATATGGCTAGATGCAAAGGAATCAAAAACACAATTGCCTAATGGATGTGGTGTTATAACAAATAAAAAATCAAAAAAGAACTATTCTTCTTCCTTCTCAAGCATTATCTTCATCATCTCTGCGAATGCTGGCCTTGTGATGAAGACTCCGTTTGTGACTCCAATGATTGTTGTTATCGCAAATCCTTTTAGGAGACCTGCGCCTGCAAATATCAAAGGTATCATGGATGCAACTGTCGCGAAATATGCTGCCATGACTATGAAGAATGCTTTCTTTATCCTTTCGGCAAAGGTAGTATATTCAGCAGACCTTTCACCTTTCAATATCTCATCAGTGATGACTATCTGGTCATCCACTCCTGTGCCTATTGCGACTATTATACCTGCAATGCCTGCAATATCCAGGTTCTGCTTGAGGAATGCTGACACTCCAAGTATCAGTATTATCTCAGATGTGATGACTGTTATTATAGGAAGCGCAATGTTCAGCTGCCTATATCTGATGATAACGACCAATGTGACAGCTATGGCTGAGAGTATCGCAATCAATGCAGCGTTCTTTAGGAATTCCTGTCCAAGTGAAGGCGACAATGTATCTGATTTTATTATCTCAAGCTTCACCGGCAGGCTTCCTGTTATCAGGACTGTCTGCAGATTCTTCATATTCTTCTGGGTGTTTATCTGCCCTTCTTTCCTATCCCTTCCTATACCGCTTCCTGAGATCGAGATGTCTGTGACTATCTTCCCTTTCAATTCTGAACCAATCCTTAATGAATCTACCAGCACATCGTCAAGATACAGCTCAATCGGCTTATCCAGATATGCATCTCCATAATTTGTGTAATCTACAGTAAGATTCTTTGTAGCGTCTGCCATCCTTCCTGCAGCTTCCTGGCTCAATGTCACTGAGAAACGGAACCTGCAGCTTGTGCCTTCTGCTGTCTCCCTGCATCCATACTGAGGATCTATGCCTGAACAATCAGCAGTTCTACAGACATATGTTACATCATTCCCGCCTAGGAATACGGTCACGCCATCGACTTTTGCTTCGAACTTCCCTTGTTTTGCAAGGATATTCCTTACTTCTTCTTCATTTGCACCGGCAACTTCGACGATGACAAATTGGTTGCCTGCAAGATCATTTGCGCTCCTGACTGTAGTATCAGTCAGGCCATAGACATCAATCCTCTTCTTCATATTCTCAAGGATCAGTTCCATGTCTTCTTTTGAGACCTTCCTCTCCGGCTGAAGCACCACTCTTGTCCCGCCCTGCAGGTCAAGTCCTAATATTATATTGTTCTTTGGTGCATCATAGACACTCAGCCCAAGTTTCTTTGGACTTGTGAAGATTAAATTATAATTGCCTTTTGTCGTCTTTAGAACGGTAGATGTATTTTCCGGGATACCCATCACCAGGCTATCAAAGCTCTGGACATCATTCACAGGTATCCTATTTATTTCAAGAAGCCTCTCTCTTTGTGTAGGCACATCATTAGGATTCGGGCTGACCATCCCTGCAAGGTATGCAGAGCTGTTCAAAGCTACAGACCTTATCGCGACTCCCTTATTCCAAGGCATAGGGCTTATCGCGAACAGCATTATTATGAAAAAAACCAGATAGATGATAATCTTCCAGTTGCTCAAAAGTTTAGTCAGTTTCATTTTCTCTTCTCCAGGTAATATCTGAGGAATGCGACATTGCCTATCCATGTGGTTATTATGTCAATCAGAAGGCCTATAACAAGTATAAGCATTATCTGCTTCAGCGTTATATTATTAGTAAGCAAGAATGAAAGCCCTGTCGCAACCAGTCCAGCAACAGACATCGTAAGGCCGGTCTGCATAGCATCAAACAAGCCTTTTCTCATGTCAGCTGTCTCCTTGAGGAGCTTTGTAGAAAGCAGGATCGATGTATCAATAGAATAACCTATCAGCATGAGATATGCAGCAATTCCGCCTGCTGTCAATTTTATCCCTGTCAAATCCATTATGCCGAGTGTGATGAATATGTCCATGAATGCTGAAAAGATTGCAGCCAATGTGGCATAGATATTCCTAAAATAAACTTGGAACACTATTCCCATCAAAAACATCGCGAAAATGAGCGCAATGAACATCTGCTTGAAGAAACTCTCTCCAAGGGCTGAACCCATGGACTCTATATTATAATTGTCTTTTGTCAGGGTGATCTTCTCGTTCACTGCTTCCATAAGCGAGTCCTGATCGATATCTGACACTTCAATTATTATCCCTTCCTTGCTGCCGATTGTCCTGAAATTGAATGATGAATCAGGGAACTTATCAATAAGATAGCTTTCCAACCCGTCATTGTATCCGTTTATCGAAAGAGATATGCCTCCTTTCAAGGAGACATCCCTCTTGATGAAATCTCCAGTGCTAAGATAAGTGCTTAGGAGAATCAGTCCTGATAGGACGAATAATACCAAAGGAACAATGAACAGTTTCTTATAATTGTCAAAATAGAAATCCTTTGCCTTGTCAACAAAAGTCTTGTGTTCTTTCTTATGATTATGGTGTTGTTTCATCAAATCAAGGGAACTTTGTTCAGTTTATAAAGCTTATTCTGTCAACGTGGCATTGTCCAGTTAAAAAAACAGATTATGCATTTTGCATAGATGCAGGTCAGACCTGGGAAGTATAAACTTTCCCTGAAAGTTTATGCATGATAATATCGATGAATTCGATATTATCTTTGCGCCCTACGGGCTGTCTGATGAGCAAGCGTAGCTTGCGACAGCTATCAATGCATGCAAAATGCTAAACCAATAGAACTAGCAGTTGACCTGGCAAAACCGTCAACGGTTAAATTTATATATTTTCATCTCTTGACTGGAGAGATGAATTCTAACATCCCAAGGGTCATGAGCACACAGCATCCTGATAATGTCAGGCAGCCATTCTTTGTCGAGAGCAATGTCATAGGCGGAGATGATGAGATAAAAGAGGCGTTCTATTCGTTCTCCCACCTAAAGATAAAGGAGCAGCTGTGGGACTGTGAAGGGAAGGAAGTGGATAATTTTGTGGTTGAGAAGCTGCTTTCAAGATACCAGGATTACTTCACAAAAAGGAAACTTGGGAAGGATGTCTTCATAACTTTCAGAGGGCCTAATCCCAGGATAGAGAAGAACAAGGGAAAACTGCTCTTAGAGACGCTGGAGAGCATACCAAGGAATTTTGATATCGCCAAAGAGTTCTATGATGAGGACATAGCGCCGATATTTGAGATTACCCTTCCTATGACTGCATCTGCTGAAGAGATATTCAAGATCAAGGACTATTACAAGAGACATATAATAGATAGGCAGGAGAGGAGCATAGGGAACCAGACAATAAAAGAATGGGTCGGAGAGTTCAAGCCTAAGGACATCAATGTCATCCCGCTAATTGAAGAGAGGGACAGCATGCTCTGTGCCGATAAAATAGTCGAAGAATATGTTACTAAGGCAGATGTCAAGGAATACCAGAGAGTGTGGCTTGCCAGGAGCGACCCTGCACTTAACTATGGAAATCTGCCAGCGATACTCTGCAACAGGATAGCTTTTCAGAGACTGCATCTGCTTGAGGAGAAGATCTCCATAGACCTTCCTCCGATAATCGGCTGCGGCTCAGTGCCATTTCGAGGCAACTTTAGGCCTGACAAGATGGAAGACATAATGAAAGCATATCCAAGTGTACAGACCTTCACAATGCAATCAGCCTTCAAATATGATTTCCCTGAAGAGAAAGTGAGGCATGCTGTAGATCTCTTAGAGAACACGAAAAGGAAAGATCCTCTGTTCATAGAAGAATCAAAGTCCGTAGACATCATCAATAAGGCTTCTGAAGAATACCAAAAACAAGTCAGCCTGATTGCGCCTCTTGTGAACCAGGTATCAGTCCATGTCCCTAATAGAAGGAAGAGGAAGATGCATATAGGGCTTTTCGGCTATTCAAGAGACAGTTCAGGAGTGAAGCTTCCAAGAGCCATAAAGTTCTGCGGAGCATTATATTCATTGGGGCTTCCTCCTGAGATACTAGGGATGAGCGCCCTAGATGAGAAAGACTGGGATTTTGTCATTGAAAACACAGGCATCGAAACAGACCTGAAAATGGCTCTTGAATTCTTCAACCACGACAACCTGAAGTTCCTTCCTAGAGAAATCCAGGAAGATTATGAAAAAATTGCAAAAAGATTTGAATACGAAACAAATCCAAGGCATAAAAAGATCACTAAATTCATAGCAGATGGAATAAAGAACAATGATACGACGTCCCTCACTGAAAACATCGAGAGGGCGGCTTC
>JAMPXQ010000032.1 GCA_023701075.1 Candidatus Woesearchaeota archaeon | reverse complement strand
CAAGAGTGGCATAATAATCCTTTGTCATATAGCCTTTGGGAAAGCAAGATGTTTATAATGTTTATGTTTTAAGGATTTATGGATTGTTTTGACTCGGTGATCTGGAAAACAAAAATCACAGATTCTTCCTGCTGCAGCAGATGACGACAACAAATAATTTATATCACTAGATTATCAGATTACTTATCATGTATATCTTTGGAATGAACCTACCATTGGCTGAACTTTTTTTCATTGTCATCATATTTGGATTCATCATCATCCCGATCCTGATGTACAGATTGATATGTAAATTCTTAGACAGCAAATACAAAAAAGAGAATGAAGTGCTAAAAAAAGAGCTTGAGCTTCTGAGAAAAAATAAAAAATAATTCAGAAAAATTCAAGAAAAAGGATTTCTAGCGGTGAATTCAAAAACACTACATTTATATATTAACAAAGAATCAATTTACATAAGATATTTGATATGGTAATAACCATTGTGCTTTGAAGGAGCAGCCGATTAGAGATGATTTCACTGTTTTCGGACGCTTCGAAGAGTTGCTGGATGGCTCACGCTGGATGCAACTCACCAATTCTAGTAGATAATTCTAAGACTGGAGGTAGAATTAATTATGAACCTATTTAGGTATGAATACATTAGATCTAATTTCAAATCCATCGCATTGGTGTTCCTGGCACTTACATTGACTTCAATGTTTGTGAACATAATACCTATAATCCTGATTGCAGCGTTCGCGCTTCTCAATGCAGGATTCCTGACATATGAAAGGTATGTCTCATTGCCGCTGGATCTGGAGTTCTCGACATTCACGACAATCCTGATGACGATGAAGTTTGGGCTCATGTGGGGGCTTGCAACAGCATTCTTCACAAAGATGGCCCATATCCTGCATAACAAGGATTTCAACATGAACAGCGTGTTTTCGCTGCTGCAGTATTTCCTGGTAGCATTTGCGACAAGTGTCATCATGAACTTCAACCTGTCATTGATACCTATGGGGATATTGATAGTCATAATCTCAAACATATTCGGCTACTTGGTGCTAAAATACATCAACATGCTGTCAGATTATGAAGTGTTCATGTTCGGTGCAAGCAACCTACTCTTCAACTTTGTGTTGCTGCTAGGATTCACGCCGTTCATAGTGCCATTGTTTTTCTGATTATTTTTTTTGATATTATCTGGATGCAGGTTTATTCATTTTCATTGAGTTTCATTTGATTTCTCGTCTAAAAAATAAGATTCATTTATAAAAAAAATCATCCGAAACGCTTAAATACATATCACTATTTTAGAATACTCACAAATAAGGTGGGAAGATATGTATATTGCATTGTTGGGTATCGTAATTTTTATAATTGGACTGTACAGGATTCTGGCAAACACGCCTCAGAACAATCTGAGGAAGGCCAAGATTTACCATAAAAAAGGGGAAGATCATTATACTAAAGGGCATATAGAGAAAGCAAGACTTTTCTTTGAAGTAGCTAGTGTCTATAGAGAATTGGCCCTTGACAAGATGGAGGCTTAAAAAATGGATTGGTTCGAGAAATTAGGTTTTGAAGATAATCCTTTTTCATCAGATGCAAAAGCTAATCATACTGCACTAGTGAAGATGGATCCTATGATTGAAGAGATAATATATAGGATAAGCTCCGGAAGCATGCTTTTCATCGAGAGCGGTGAAGGCACCGGGAAGACGACGCTGCTCATGATTGCTGCAAAGAAGTTCGGAGGCAGCAGAAATGTCGTATATCTTGATTGCGATATCTTAGACAAGAAGCTCAATATCACGCATGTCCTTCAAGATAAGTACGGCATGATGGGAAGGATACTCAATAAGAAGCCAAAGGACATGATAGTGCTCATGGACAATGTCACAGAGCTCTCAAAGCTCAACACAGAAAGACTGAAATATTATTTTGACCAGGGATATATCAAATCAATCGTATTCACTGGCACCAGCTATAGGTCAGCCAAGTTTTCAGAGAGCCTAAGAGACAGGATAGGAAATAGGGTAATTAAAGGCCCAAAGATCAATTCAGATGATGCTGTTGAGATAATTAGGAAAAGGATTGGAGACAGCGAGCTTTTCAATGACAAGCTGATATCGAAAATTTTTAAAATGTCAGGCAGTTCTGTAAAGCTTCTGCTAGAAAACTGCGAGAAAGTATCAAGATCAGCAGCGAAGAAGAACCGCAAGAGGGTGCAGCTGGCAGATTTTAAAGTATTGATGAGTGATAAAAATGACATGGTATAATAAATTAGGATTCCACAGCAATCCATTCAGCATCAAGCCTGCAGCATATTCGTCTATGGTTGCATATGATGTTGACTATCTGATAAAGAAGATAAAGGATTCTGAGATGATTTTCATCGAAGGAGAATACGGCACAGGAAAGACAACAATCCTCAAGACGATAATAAATAACTTCAGGGGAAAGAACAAGATAATATATTACAGCTTCAACTCTGAATCGAAATTTGATATCGAAAAGCTTGTCGACGGCGCAAATTCAGTCATAAGGAAAGTTACCGGCCTAAAGCACAGGAACATGATCCTGATGCTTGATGAGACCCACACTATGACAGCAGAAGAAGGGAAGGAAGTATTGAGATACTACCAGGAAGGCATACTTCAGTCAGTTGTCTTTGTAAGCAATTCTTACCAAGAGATGGATATCTATGATGAGCTCAAGAACTATCTCAAGAACAATGTCATTAAGACAGTTGCGCTCAACCAGGATGAAGCAATAGAGCTGATAAGGAGCAGGATAGGGGACATAAGCCTATTCTCAAAGAAAGTCCTAAAGAGGATATTTGACCTTTCAGACAAGAACCCAAGAAGATTCTTGGAATACTGTGAAGATATCGCAAGGTATGCAGTAGAACGTGACGAGATGAAAGTCTTAGACGAGCATGTTGACGCAGTCCTTAAGATAAAGCCAGAGGCAAAGGTTGAACCAAAGAAGTTCATTGAAGAACCAAAGGCCAAGAAGGTTGAAGAGAAGGTAAATATAGAAGAGAAACCAAAAAAAGTCGAGGCTCCAAAAAAAGAAATCCAAAAGGAACAGGTGAAAGTGGCCATAGTGAAAGAAAAACCTCATAAAGAGGCCATAAAGCAGGAACCTATCGCGACAGTGGAAGAGATCAAGGAAGTTGAATTAGAGGCAAAAGAATCAAAAGAAGAGTCTGATGATGACGACAAGAAAAGGCCTAAAAAGTTCAAGATAAATAAGCTCGTCGAAGGGTCAAAGGATCCTCTTGGTGAGATCCAGGCAAGCGAAGCGCATGCAGAAAAAAAGGAAGACGGGAAAGGAGATACGCCTGAATACAAAGTATTTGCCTTTGATAATTGATTCTGGAAGATACATCATGTATCTTTAGTTTTATTCTTTATATTGAATTATGTCTTCTTGCAGCATAGATAGTGCTATCAGAAAAAACCTTTTAGCTTTTCGAATAAGATAGCATCGCCTCTATCCAAGATGAATGCTTGCATCCCTACTTCAATAGCAGGGTCTAGGTCTTTAGAAGGTTCATCACCTATAGAGAGGTAGGCCAAAGGAGTTGGTTCTCCGGTTTTAGTCATGACATATCTGAAGATCTCAGAAGATGGCTTGACGACACCTACTCTATTCATCAGCTCCTCTGCTGCAATGAGATATAAAAATGAATCTGATCCAATCACAGCTTTGATGACATTCTGGCTGAATTTCATAGGACCATTTGTGAGCGCAATAGATGCTATGCCATTTTGTCTTAACCCCTGCAGAAAACATTCTAGTTCAGCGTCCCTGCTTAAGTACGCAGACACATCAACAGCGTCCATACAGTCATTCAAGCAATCTTTTCCTGTCAAAGCTATCAATGATTCTCTGGCCCTATGCGTTCTCTCGTATTCTGCGCCATATAACTGCGCTGCTTTTTCCATGCTATAGCCCCTAATTATATGGATCGCATGATAGAACTCAGTTAATACTGCAGCATCTAATTGGCTATTCCTTTGATAGATAGGCCCGCCTATATCCCAGATCAGGTATCTTATCTCTGCAGGCTTTGAAGGAACATATCTATAATTCATTTAGTCTGAGAAAAATAAGTATATTTTAAAGTTATTTTATTGAGGATAGCATCCTCCGTAGACTATTCATGTCAAGTCAAGATAAAGGTTATAGGCAGCTGTCCCTGTACTCCTGTTCGCTGGCACAAGCAGCTGATAATCGACGACTGAACCATTGAATCCGACAGTATTGTCATCCATGATGGAGACAAAAACAGTCTCATTTTCATCTGCATTCAGGAGGACATTCCAGAACACGACCTTTCTTGCTGTGCTATTGTCAGTGAGCGTAGACCTGCATCCTGAAAGAGTCTTAAAGCCTATGTCAAAAAGCGGATGTGTCGTATTTATGTAAGTATCATTTATGCCATCACTAGTGGCATTTGTGATATCCAGCCTGTATTCTTCCATATAGATCTGGTTCTGCAGAGTGCAATTGATTGTCGACCAATCAGTTATTATGTGTCTGGTCGCCAAGACTTCTCCTCTTGCATCGACAAGGTTCCAGTCATAGAAAGTATCCCCTCCTGAATTGCTGAGAGTGAGGCCTCCTGAGACAGTCCCAAAAAAACCCTGCCATATGCTGGTCAGCTGAGCTGCGTCAAAATTGACCATTGTGACGTTCCCGCCCTGCACAGTAGTATTTGTAGTATTTTGTATCGGGTCAGCGTGGGCAAGACTGACCAAGACACAAAACATGATGATTGTGAAAGCGATTTTTTTCATTTTCTCATATCCTTCCCAAAAACTGGTTGTAATTGTGCTTCATTATCTTCTGATCAGCAATTATCTGGAATATCCTAAAAGGCGTGATCCCTATCTGCTTTGCAATATTATCAAGAAGCACGCCATTGGTATATGCATGGACTATATGCGAGTACCTCAGAGCCTGCGGTGTTATTGCTCGGCCAAATGCTTTAAAGCTATATTCCTGGATAAGTTGCCTTATCCTCTTTTCAGATATGCTGCCGCTCTGTCTTGTCAAGAACAGCTTTGCATCCATCCCATTGCCATGTATATAGAGGCTCAAGTCTTTTGCAAGCTTTCCTGATACCTGGGCATATCTTCCATTTATCCTGATTGTATGGCCTAGCACATCCGATACATCCATGTTGACAAGTTCAGTAAGCTCGCATCCGGTCTCATAGAGCACCCTGATGATGAGCCTGTCTCTTGCATCATCTACAGAAACAAGCAACTGCTTCACTTCATTGATAGATAGGTATTCCATTTTGCATACTTAGGTACTTCTTAACCATATTAATGGAAACTATTTCCATTTTAATAGATAAAAAGTGAAACTAATATATAAATGTTTTGCATCAGTATGGTAAAAAGTATACTTATGGGTTAAAACGAATAAAAAAATGACAAAAAAAGAAAGCTAAATTAAACTGCGCTTTCTAATTGGGTATAAGAAGGTTTCAAAGATTTAATCATTGATCTTACACCTATTGCAGCAAAACCGATCCCGGATACAAGTTTAATTCCTGCAGCGATGATAGGCTCTGCCAAACTTTTATATCCACGTGACAGATTATCTGCATATGCTAATATCTGGTTGTGTGAAGCTTCAATCAAGACACTGTCATAAGAACCTACAGCTTCTATTGGTGCATCCTGTGGTACAGGATAGAATGTAGGGCAAAAACCAGCCACATAATTATCTGCGCATGCCTCTGCAACTTTAGTCAAATCTAATATATTATTTTCTAGAGTAGATAAGACCTGATCAAATCTAGTTTTAAGTATCAGATCGACGTTTGTAGCGTTTGTTAGATACTTGTCTTGCAGATCAATAGCAATTGCTCCTATTCTGCTGCCGATATCTGCTAGATAATCTGCTTGCGCCTGCATGCCAAGATAACTAAAAGGCGCATTTATCTCTAGAAGTTCTCTAAGGCGAAGAGCAGCTTCAAAATCACCTGTTGCATAAAGCTGGTATGCCTCATGAAGCTGGTCAAATCCTGAGTAGAGCAATACTCCGCCCAGTATTACAGCACCTGCATTCAGGGAAATCTTAAGGACACGTGAACCTAATGAAGGAACCTCGTCAGTATTTGTAGCATTTCTTTTTGTCATATCATGCACCTTTATGGATTGGATTTCATTATTAATATATAAAGATAATTATTTTAATTACTAAATAGTACTAACTAAATCATGAACAAAAGACCAAAATTGTCCTGATTAGAAAAAATAGATGCGGGAGACGTGATTTGAACACGCGAACCCCTTCGGGACAAGACCCTGAATCTTGCACATTTGACCAGGCTTTGCTACCCCCGCATGGATTATACATGAATAAAGATTCAATTCATTTTTAAAACCTGCGGAAATATGCTGATATAATGGATCGATTTAGCAATCATCTTTAAATATAATCTGCAGTTTGCACGGAGAATGACGCTTCAAGACATTAAGGTCTCTTTGCAGAATTCCCTGGATCAGATAATCGAAGGGATAAATAGGCCAGTCTTAGCAGAATATCTTCTGATAAGCTATGCAGAAGCGATTATTGCAGAAAAGGGTTATGGTGGGACGTTCAAGATTGCTGAGATATATGAATTAGCCAAAAATTTGAATTATTCACCTGCACTCCCATTCAAATTGCAATTCCAGTCAGGAAGAGCAAGATTAGAAGAGGAATTTGGCCTATTTGCGGCAAAAGAAGGCCAGACAACAAAAGATAAATCTAGAGGATATGAATATCTACTGCCAAAAGATGAAGCTGAAATGCAGAAGATTAAGGAATGGTATACACAGAAAAATATTCCAAACCGAAGTGCAAAAAACATGGTGGTTGGGATAACAGCACAACGACCACCGTTTTCCTCAAATGAATACGACCTGTTTGTCGGAGCTGAAGAGTGGGATGGAAAAAACACAGTTGTCAGGTTCTATAAAGCAAACAGATTGAACTACCTTATCAATCATGAAAATGATTTCATTTATGTTGCATTCTCAAAAAAAGGAGATGAACCATTAGAAGGAAGAGAATTTGATATTTCCGATTTTGAGGCTATAGACTTTCATGATGGAACAAAAGAAAGCACAAAAAAAAGATTAGATTATAGTAGAGCAACGATTAAAAAGGAAATATCACCGATATATTTCATAGCTGATAGGGGTAGTGCTGTTCAATTAGTAAGGGCAATTTCAGATTATGGTCTTAAAGCAGAAGAAGGAAATTGGGTTAATACACATAATGATCTATAATTAGATTCTGATAGGGATTGCAAATAGTGACCAATAAAACTGACTTAGTGAACAGATATATTGAAAATTATTCAATAAACTGGCTGATCGGCACATCAATCAAGACAAATTCACACCTGTTGATGAATTCAACCTTGATAGTCCCTATATTTTTCATCTCTATAGAATCTCTCCTCTCAAGGATATTTCCTTCAATCTTCACCTTGCCTTCTATCATGAATAGGAACATCCCTCTCCCTTTCTTCAGCCTGTAATCCATTATACCTTTATTCTTTTTCCCTATATAGATAGACGCATCTTGGCAAATATGGAGATTTCCTTCATCTCCCTCAGATACAACTTTTGTCAATGTATCTTCCTTGAGATCAAAACTCATTTGGTCATATCTTGGTTCAATATCCATCTCTGCAGTCTCTATCCATATCTGTATCAGGTCAAGCGGTTTTGTATCAGAATGGTTGAACTCGCTATGAGTGATCCCGCTTCCTGCAGACATCACCTGCACATCTCCAGGTCTTAAGACTCCGCCTCCGCCGCTGCTGTCCTTATGTTCTGCTTCTCCTCCAAGTATGACAGTCACTATTTCCATATTATCATGGGAGTGCTCCCCAAAACCTTTGCCTGCTGCTATATGGTCATCATTAAAGACCCTAAGCTTTCCAAAACCCATCCTGCTTGGATCATGATACCTATTGAAGCTGAAAGAATGAAAAGACGTAAGCCAATCTGCTTTCGTGATTCCTCGCCCGTCTGCCCTAGTTATTATAATATCAGGTTTTTCCATGATAAAAAGGACATTTCATGACTTTAAGAATTATCTGTTTAAGCAAAAAGAAGATTTAAAGAAAATATCAAAAACTTACCTTATTATCACTCAAGTTCTCTCTTGAGGACCTTATGCGCCTTATTGATGGCCTTGAACTTCTCGATATCCCCGTTCTCTGTATCAGGGTGATGTTCCTTCGCCAGTTCCTTATATTTCTTGTTGATGACATTTATATCAGTAGTGTCTTCATGGAGCCCTAGAGTCTCCCTTGCCTCTTTTCTTGCATCCTTGATATCGACATCCTCAGCGAAATATGCCATGAAATCTTCAAAAGGCATTTTTTCATTTAGTAAAGCATCTATCTTTGAATCCACCACAGTGAAGACAGTATAGAGGTTATCTACGAATCTTCCGGCTCCCTGGAAACTGAAGAACAGATGTTTGCCGTCAAAGAACCATGAGACAGATGCAGGAGCTTTCTTGAGTGACACTGCTTCTATAGGGATATCTGCCTGATCCTCTTTCACGCCAAGCTTTCGAAGCGAAATTAGTATCTTGTTCTTGCATTGCAGCGCTCTTCTTCCAAAAGAGTCTTTTGCCATAGCAATCTCGAACTCTTCTCCTCTGACTTTTATTGTTGCCATTTTCTTTGAATCATTACGTGAATCCATTTGGAATCGCTAACCTGTTTATAAATTTATTTTTATTGTGGCCAGGATAACACAAGAATCTGCAGCAAGGGAAATAAATATATAGCTTGGAGATTTAGATTTTCCTATGATCCAAGATGAGCTCAAGAAATATGCTGATGAGATGATAAGGCAGGGGCATAAGTTTGAAGATATAAGGGCTAGGCTTCTTGAAGCAGGATATGCTGAAGAGATGATCTCTGAATTGAAAACATGCGTCGTGATTATTGAAGAGGATCAAGTAAAAAAACAGAAGAATGATGATATGCATAAGACCTTTGGAAAAAGGATGCCTATATGGCGATTATTTGAGGATCCAGGAAAATATTTCACCTCATTCAAGCATGATTCAGGTTTCAAGGAACCGATATTTATTTTTCTGATTCTGGGCCTAGTGTCCGGTCTCCTAGCTGCAATATCTAGACTATTGATGCAAAACTCACAAAAAATTCAGGTTCTTGCATTTGCGAATCAAGTCCCTACCGGCAACGGACTGGTCGTGGATATAATAATAGAGATAATCAAATCGTGCTTAAGCAGCCTGCTCTCAGCATTCATAGTAGTTGGGGTATGGTTCCTTCTCATGAAGATGCTTAAAGGGAAAGGAAGATTTGTAGAGCTGTTCCACTCATATTCACATCTGACGATTGCAATGTTGATCTACATGATCCTGATATTTTTTATTGCAGCGATATTGATGCTGATAGCCATACGTTTCTCACAGATCAAGATAGTCATAATGGTCGCATCTGTGCTGCTGGCTCTCTTTGCTGTTGGCTATATGCTATATCTGATGACGATCATGATAAGGACAATAGCTGAATTCAGCATTGTAAAAGCAGTCTTGACTTGGCTGATCCCATGGCTGGTGATGATAGCGATTATAATTGCTCTTATCGTGTCTTTTAATGCTGCCATGTTTTCTAGAATTAGGGCTTTATAGTACCTTTTTTATTTAGATAGTAAAACAGCACATATCATGAAGTAAAAGATAAAAATTGTGTCATTCGTCCCTAAGCGCATGGCAGACATAGCCGGGATGATTATTCACATAATCCTGATGATACAGTTCAGCCTTATAGAACTTTGATGCAGGCACAATCTGTGTGACAGCAGGCTTATCGAACACTTTTTTTGCGTCAAATGCAGCCTTGCTCTTCATCGCCTGCTCTTTTTGCTCTTCATCAAGATAGAAGATGGCAGACCTATACTGTGTCCCACGATCAGGACCCTGCCTGTCTTTCTGGGTAGGGTCATGCAGCCTCCAGAATATCTCCAGAAGTTCTTGATAGCTTATTATGCCAGGGTCAAATATCACAAGCACAGCTTCAGCATGTCCGCTCTTTCCGCTGCTGACCTGTTCATAAGTAGGGTTCTCGATATTCCCTCCGGTATATCCTGACACTGCACTTATGACGCCTTCTGTCTCTTCAAGCAGGAATTCCACTCCCCAAAAACAGCCGCCTGCAAAGATAGCCTCCTTGAAAGGGAAAAGCTCTTTATATTTTCCATATCCTTTCTCATCAAGCTCTTCATAAGGGATGAATTTGAGTGCAGCAGAATTGATGCAGAACCTTGGCCCTCCATTTGGCCCGTCATCGAACACATGCCCGAGATGAGACTCATTTGTGCGCACTTCAGTCCTTACGGCTCCTAGGCTCTTATCTTCCTTCTTCTGGATGAGCGCCTCATTGATAGGCTTGATGAAACTTGGCCAACCGCTGCCGGAATCATATTTATCAAGGCTGGAAAAAAGCGGTTCTCCTGTATTTACATCCGTATAAATGCCTGGCCTATGCTCATCCCAGTACTCATTCTCAAAGGCCCTCTCAGTACCTCCTTCTTTTGTGACATAATAAGACATATCTTTTTCTTTTGGCATAGTATCACCTGCTGAACATGAAAAAAGGAAAAATAAAATAGCTATTGACAAAAAAGACATTTGAAGTTTTTGAATCATTTTATGGCGCATATGCTGATCTATGATTGGTGTGTTTAAATGATTGATATTTAACTGAAGAACAAATCAGACATATCCCTCTGGAAAAAAATTTGATGAGCATATATAAAAATAACTATTTAAAAGTAGTTAAAAATAAGAAGATTTAAATATAATTATAGATTTAATTAACATAGGTGATAATAAATGGCAAATATACTCGTAATTTCTGCAAAATCCGGTTTAGTTTATGATGACATCAGTCAAGCATTGAGGATGTATGGCCACTCGATGGAAGAAGTTG
>JAMPXQ010000031.1 GCA_023701075.1 Candidatus Woesearchaeota archaeon | reverse complement strand
CTAATCCACCTCTTGAAATAGCTAAGACTCATTCATTTAAATATCTCACAAGAAAATGTCCAGTGTCCAGTGCGTCAATCATCCAATACAAATCATTCTCTCTATATCTTATGAGATGAATCAACGCATGTGGCGTTCTTCATACAGGAAATGCCCAAATCTTCCTCTGACAGCATTAAGCTCATCAAGACGTGGTTCATAAAACTCATGGAGGTAATTTGCTTCAATATGATATAACTTAGAAGTGCTTCCATATTCTATAAAAAACCGAAACAGGCTCCAAGGCACTTCCACATCCGGCTTTATTGCATTGAAAGGGATTGTCTTTTTTGGAAGGAATCCAGGTCCTAGCCTATCATGCATCACGAAAAATATGTCCTCTTTAGGTATAGTCACTTGAAGAATCGAAGGATAATAGCCATCATTCAGCTTTCCCAGCGCATAAAGATATGCACCAGGAAGATAGGGCGTGATTGTCGGTTCAGGGCAATGGATTATCCCATGCTCAAATATCCTGTTTTTTTGTGAAAGATATGCCACATGATAAAACTTCAGGTATCCCTGATAACCAGGATCTGCAGGAAAGAACTCTTTCATGCCATGCCAAACCATGTTGCCTGCTTCTTGCGGTATCACGAAATAACCATCTCTTCCATGCTGCACTTTCCTTGCTGCTAAATCCAATAGGCGTGTAACTATGTCTCTTGCATCATTAATAGAATGGATATCTGTCCTTGCAAGCCCTGACAAATCAAGCATCCCGTGCAGAAGCAATAATCTATATTTAAATGGACTAGTCCCTCAGGATGAATTTCGCATCTTTGAGATGCTTCTCGAAGAATTCCAGGTGGCCGATGCCGCAGATTATCAGCACTTTGCCATCTTTCATCATGACTTTCTCGATGGTCTTTAGCATCTGCTTCTGCCTTAGCCTATGCCTGTCCATATCTATCAGATATACCATCATGCTGTCGAAGATATGGTCGTATTTCTTCTTATTGAGCTCTATCCAGCCGTATCTATCAATTATCTCCTGCATCCTCTCTTCAAGCTCTTCCTGGCGCATAGGCGTTATCTTTTTTGCTATGTTGAATTCGCAATCAAACCCCCTGACATCTTTCCTATTCGCTATGCTCCATTTATATGCCTGGATCATCTCTCTTGGATACCTGTCAAAGCTATTCTTTGCAAAATCCTTATGCACTACTTCAAGAAGGACCTGATCAGGATCAAACCTATATAGCATCGGGATCAATTCTTTCCCTTCAACATACCCATGGACAGTGCCGATGACCCTTATGTCTCTCATAGACAACTAGATTAAAACAGTTATATAAATAAGTTTAGATGAGCAGACAGGCAAGAACTCATAGCTCAAACCATGGAATAAATGCAACTTAATCATAACCCATGCCAAAATATCACAGATTCCATTATATATAACCTATAACTCTACAAAATACCATGAGATATGACATCAAGCAGAAACCTAACCAGAAATATCATTTCAAAGGAAGGGGCTCGAAGTTTGACATAACCGTGAAACAAGTAGATAAAGGCATAGGCGGACTTGAAGCAGAACTACTCATCAGCGGACTTGAAGGCTTTACGTCTCTTGCATTAAGAAATGGGAAATATGAATCCCTGAGAACTGATTTCAAGGTAGGAATAGAAAACAATATCCTCTTCTATGATTTCTCTAAAGCGTATACTATGTATGGCCCTGTCAATGTCACACAATAACCAATCACTATGTCTTTAGATTTTTTTAGTGGCTTATCATAATAAGGCCAGCCAGTATCATCAATATGCCAAAATACTGGTTCTTTACAAGCTTCTCTTTATAGAATATCAATGCCAATAAGATTGTTATCGCAGGATATACAGAACTGATAGCAGTGACGATAGCGCTCTCTCCAAACATGAACCCATATGTGAGAGCCAGCCATGAGACAAGATAGATAATCTCTGCCGTGAACATATAAGGAACCGCTTCCATCACTTCTTTTTTTACCAATCTCTCTTTCTTAAGCAGTCCATATATCAACAACGCCAAGCCGTTGAATATCGAAGTATAAAAAAAGAAGGTGTAAGAACCCATGGCCTTAAACTCCAATAAAAAGGTTATATCTCTACTGAGCAGCTCAAGTATGAAGAAATATATCCCAAAAAAAAACAACGAGACAACAGCTTCCTTGACACCTTTTGTCGTATGCATATGCTTTAGTCTCTTCAAATCTGTTGATGCCAATGCAATCCCTAAGGTCATCAGGATTATCGCTGCCAAGGTTGGTAGAGATAAGGCATTACCCAGCAACATAATCAGCAGGATCACAGTTATTATGGGATATGATGCTGATATTGGAGTCACAATCGAGACCTCTCCTATCTTCATCGCCTCATATAGCTTGACCATTGCGACCAATTGGAACAGTGACCCAATAATCACAAGGATAAGGTTATTCATGGAGATATTGAGATCAACAAAAAAAGCGAACGGCAAGATAATAAGCGTCCAAAAGACATTCGAGACAAACATGACCTGAGCAGTGCTAAGTTTCCTCACTGCTTTACTCTGGAGGAAATCTGCTATGCCCCATCCAAGCATGGGAACAAGGCCTGCAATCATACTTATAGATAACATATTATCCATGGGTTGATAGACATAATTTAAAGGTTTGCACTCAGATACTCAGAAAGAACAGGCCCATAATTATTATCCCTATGCCTATCAACTGGTTCTTTGCAAGCTTTTCCTTGAAAAAAATAAGTGCCAACATCACTGTCACTGCCGGATAAAGCGAACTTATAGGGACAAGAAATGAGGCATCTGATATGCTTAGTCCAGTCGAAAAGAGCAGCCATGCAGATGCAAATAATAGTTCAATCAATGCCAATAGCGCCAAGGTGCCAAATTCCAGCCTTTTGATATGCCATCCTAGTCTGATACCAGAGAAGACCATTAGGATTATCCCTAAAAAAAACCATGTCAATATGAACATTGTGGCAAGGTTCAACCTTGTTGACAAGAATTTCATCAATGTGAAAAGCAGGCCTAATGAGAATGCTGTGATCATCGCTTCCTTAAACCCTTTTACACTCCTGATATGCCTCATCTTCCTTATATCTGCTGAAGCCAGGGCGACGCCTATGACTATCAGCAATATGACTAATACCTTTGCAATGGATAAGACTTCTCCTAGGAACATGGCTGCAAGTATAGCAGTTATCAATGCATAGGAGGCTGTGATCGGAGCGACAACAGCAACTTCACCAATCTCAAATGCTCTCATGAAATTATAGCTTGCCACTATATCAAATATGCTTGCTATCAGAACCAGTATGAAATCATAATAGGTAAATGACAGCATACCCTTGAAATAAAGCCATAATGCTATAGGAAAGATGAAAAATGTACAGATGACATTTATCAGAAACATGTTCTTTAGCGAGCCAAGCTTCCTAATAGTCACAGTCTGAAGAAAATCAGCAATGCCCCAAAGGAACATGACCATGATCCCTATCATAAGGCCATCCATATGCAGATGTGAGAAAGGATTATAATTTAAATGTAATCATTCAAGCTTCCTTAACTGTGCTTCAAAATAGCCTTTGTCCTTAGAACCAATCAACCTTCTATTGATTGACTTATATGATGATGCAGCAAAATCACTTAGTCCAACCATTCTAGCCAAGGCATATCCAATTCCTGCACCAGGCAATAAAAACAGCCCAGGTTCACCATTCTCCTCAGCAAGCATCTCAATTGTCTGTTGGTGTGAAGAACCCATGTTTCTCCTAATCACAACTGCACTCCCAGTCATATCATTCACCACATAAGACGGCATGCCATCAACTTCTATCTTGCTTCCAATGTCTTCTTTGGTCGGGTAGTACACTGAGGATAATTCATGCGGTATCATTACTCCGTCATACTCTGGAGACAATTGCTGAAGTGAGTAATCCTTCATGTTTGCTTCAATCTCAGGCAGGTGGCCCCAGCCAGATTCAATCAATGATTCCATTACCCCTCTTATCTGATTCTTAAGTTCAGATCTACCATGGTAATTTGAGCTATAATAATTCGACATCCTTCCAGAGAGCATCACACCTGAAGCCATAGGCATCGGCATGACAGGGTATAGATCTAATGATTCTAATTCCCTTAAGTGATCCCTAAGCGCAACATAATTCATCATATCAAAACCCTGACCGTTAGATACTACCAGTCTCATTAATCCATCTATCATAGAAATCAGGATAAGTTGATTATATTTAAAGCTTATAGGCGAATACAATAATACACTAATCTGCTTTATATTGATCTATTGCAAAAGATATCAGCGGTGAGAACAAGGAATACATCTTATTAATATTAGCTATATCTATTTCTCCTGGTTCCATTGAACGTAAATCCATAGCCCATAGATCTGCCATATCACCTTCAACCTTGCTCATACTCAAGGCTCCTTCTTCCCATCTCATCAAAGTATCCAATGGAAAAACCTGGAAATACTTAAGTATAGAACTGCCTAAATTGTCTGAGAGATACGGCACCCCGTTCATCTCAATAAGCATATATCTTCTTGTCAATATATATTCCCCATAAAACATGCCTAATATATTCCCCTCTTTTTGCTCTATTATCAGGTTATAGCTGCTGAATTCATCAGAATACAATAATGAAACAAAATCAGTATTAAGCCTATCTCTCGTAATCATGAAACCTGCATTCAAATTATTTGGATCAGGATGCTTATAATATATATTCGATGAATCTCCTGGGGCATCAGGCATCTCAGATAAAAGATCTTCCAAAATGATAAACAGAGGTTCAACTTCAGCCATTATTCTTGAAGCAATATCAATCCTTCCATCAGCCATCCATTAAGGCAATCAGAATAGATATTTAAAGCCAATCTACCCTTTTCCAGGAATCTTCGCTTATCTTCTCATCTTCCCTAAGCAACACCGATTCTTTGGCATCAAGCGCCCATATCCCTTTCCAGAAGACATAGTCTATTATCACTCCATCCTTCTTTAGGAATAATACTCCATTTGTATTTTTCAATGCGAACTTCGGTATTATCTTTATTACAGAATCCACATCCAAACTACCTTCTAATTTAGAATTTGTCCTGTTATCTGATATGACATAATAATTAAGGTCAAGCTTTTCATCTCCAATATTCTTGAGTTCAATATATTCATTCCCTTCATCTTTTCCAGGTGCATCATAGGCTACTTTTGATATCATCAATTTAGATGGCTTATCCGGAAGAGATGCCTTACTTATGAAAAGTCTCCTGAATTCACCTATAAACCTCTTTGCAATCTTCTCATCATGAATCATGATTATGTTCTCATCGTTGAATTCATCCGCATTCCTTGTAGGATTATAGCTTCCAGTTATCACAGTCTTATTATCTATGATGAAGACCTTATGGTGCATCGTATAAGGGTTCGTATCTATCATCGTGAAGTCTTTCAAATCATCATACCTAGAGAATTCACTTATCTGGCGTTCTTCCACTATACCCCTTATGTCATAATCTTGATGATGCATATTATACAGCTGGTTCCCCAGATCCACATCAGTGAATGAGAATGCCATGAAATAAACTGAATGATTGGCTGACCTAAGTGCATGGAGCACGTGCAGCTTGCAATCATCTTCAGGGCAGAAATAATTCTCAACCATGGTATCCTTAAGGTAAATGACAGGCGTTTTCACCCTATCCCCTTTCCCATAGATCCCTTCTTTCAGTTCATAGAATTCTGCAAGATAATTCTCTGCAAGAGCTTTTGACCTTATCAGGACAGCATTCTCATTGTTATTATAATTGCCTCTCAATGTAGGATTAAAGCTCCCGGTCCAGACATATTCACCGTCAAAAACACAGAACTTATTGTGCATGAGCGCCTTTGAAAAACCAGTACCTACCCATTCAAGTGCGTTAGTGTCTTCCATAATCACATCTGCATCCTTATCTTTCAATGCGTCTATCAGGCCAGGCAGCCCTAATTCATAGAATGCACATTTGATATCAGCGCTCTCATGTATCTTCTCTATAAGATGCTCCATGCAGCTATCTATGGGGCAAAAAAATATGTCTATCTCATAGTCTTGCTCTTTTATGACATTTGATGTAACTGCACAAGACGTCAGAAAAATCAAGAGAACAACAAATATCGTTTTCATGAGTTAAGATTAAGGTGTGTGTTTTTATTTGTTTTCAAATGATCTTGAACTGTTCAGAAGAGCAAACCGCACATCAGGATGCTCTTTTAGGATGCTGCTGAAATAATGGTCATGCATTTTCTTCTTGAATCTCAGTTTGAGATGAGATGCAGAATCTTCTACTTCTTCCTCTGAGAGAGGAAGCAGGAGCTTCATATGCCTCTGCCGTCCTAATCTATAATGGCTTAGATAAGGCATCTTTGAACCATCAAATATGCATGAGAGAAAATAGTCATTCTCTAGGTCGCAGTTCCAGGGAACTATCACTTTAGCATAGCCTTTCTCTGGCTTTCCCAGCGAAAACCTCATCTTCTTCACTTCTATCTCAAGAGGCATACCTTTGAATATCTTATTTATCATATATAGCGACAATGCAGCTTCTGCACTGCCATCATCAATCACCAAAAGAGAGTCACCTTTCTCTATGAGGCCATGCTCTCTCACTTCTTTTCTGACACGTTTCTCTATATTTTTTATGATCAGTTTTTCCACACCCAGAAGAGATGCATGTCGGTATAAAAACTTATTTCTATCTCAGGAATATCCAAGCTTGTTTGCAAAATGTAACTACTTCGGAATTAATGCAAAAACAAAAGCTTTAAATATATTCTAACCATTCTATAATGATAACACATTCACCTCTTTTTCCCTAAGGGAGCCTCTCGCAAGGGAGGCTCTTTTGGGGTTTAAACATCATTTTCTGCTCTTCTTCTTGTTTGCAGGCGGTGAACTATTCCAGATATTTGGCCTTGTCTGCCGTAATATCGCAAAAGGTGAATCTCCACCCATAAGGGTGATTGTCCCATTTTCAATCACAGCAGGCACAATAACTTTTTCGTGATTCATCAGTTTTTGCTGAACCTCCAGGTGCTGCACCATTGCTGCCAGCGACCGGTTAAAACCTCTGTAGCCGAAGAACAGTGTCCCTATGTCATTCTCTGCAAGATACTTAAACACCCTTATAGGCTCCTGCTTCAGCTGATTGCTTACCCGTCTCCTGAGGTCTTCGTCATTCCCCCCTTTATAGATAGAATCCATGTCACTATAGATAAGGTAGATGAGAGTATGGCTTGGGAACAAGTTCCTCAATGGATCAAACAACATCTCCATCTTATCATCAAGCCCAAGGCTCAGCCCATCTGTCTTAGCCTCCTGAACTATAAGGTAGTCTTTCCCGCCGTAATTATAGGCGAATAATCCATCTATATCCGTCAATACATCATAGCTTCCTATCCTATCAGGAACTTGCTTTAATAATACCAATCTTGGAGAAAATGAGACTTTTAGGACAATGTCATCGCAACTGGCATATACATGGCCTTCTTCATAATCCTCTCCTGTGAGAGTTCCCGGCAAATAGGTGGTGAGCCAGGAATGTGTAGTCACCCATGCGACCCTCTCAGCTATTATACCTGCAAAATTGCTTTTTTCTATATGGATTGGATTCCCATATTCATCTTCCCTCAGCCTTACAAAATCAGCTGTGCTGAAAACAGGTTCGCGATGCCCATTGACACTGAAGAGTATCAGATTCCTATCAAGGGAACCATACTCTCCAAAAAGAGCATCTTCGAGAGGATGGAGCTTGCATCCTGCGTGCAGCCCCTGCCATCTTTTCAATGAGTAACCGCCATCAAGCTTGAATGGGGCATATTCCCTGAATATACCATATAATGCAGAATAATCAATATCCATGCACCTATACAATATTTTTTCCCTATTAAACCTAGCGGAAAATTTATTAACGATGCATCCATCAGAATCCTCATGTATGATATTGTTGTCGGGAGGAGCAAGTCTGATATGGACAAATATGGCCTAAAAGGGACCATTCTTCTAGGGAAGCACTATGTCCAGATGGGACAGACAACTTCACTCTCAAATACCGTCTTCATGGATGTCACACGAAGCCACGTAGTCTTTGTATGCGGTAAGAGAGGTTCAGGCAAGAGCTTCACAATGGGAGTCATCGCTGAAGGGGTCTCTGACCTCCCACCAGAAATCAGAGGGAACATCTCAGTCATATTATTAGACACCATGGGCATCTATTGGACTATGAAATATCCTAATCAGAAAGAGAAAGACCTCCTTGACAAATGGGGCATCAAAGCAAAAGGGCTTGACATCAATATTTTCATCCCAAAAGGCTTTTTCAAGGATTTCCAGGCAAAAGGGATTCCTGCAGATTATCCGTTCTCCATAAGGCCAGATGAGCTTGACATAGATGACTGGGTCATGACGCTAGGCGTAGACAAGAGCAGCGAAGAAGGAGTGCTCATCGAGAGGGTCATAAATGAGATGAAGCAGACTGGGGATTTCTCTTTAGGAGATATCAAAGCGAAGATTGTGAAAGATGAAAGGGTCAGCCAAAGGGCAAAGGACAAGGCCACAAACCTTTTCACGAATGTCGAGAACTGGGGACTTTTTGACAAGGATGGAACACCGCTTGGGGATCTAGTGAAAGCCGGACAGGTATGCGTCCTTGATGTCAGCATCTATGCTACAATGCCAGGAGGTTGGGATATCAAGTCTTTGGTCATAGGACTAATCTCAAAGAAGCTTTTCATCCAGAGGATGATATCAAGGAAAGATGAGGAGTTCCAGGCAGTGCACCAGACAATACATTATTTCGGAGAAGAGAAAGAAGAGAAGATGAAATATCCTATGGTGTGGCTTGTGATAGACGAAGCCCATGAGTTCCTGCCTTTTGCAGGAAAGACACCTGCATCTGATGCACTCATCACAATCCTTAGGGAAGGTAGACAGCCAGGCATCTCATTAATCTTGGCAACACAACAGCCAGGGAAGATCCATACAGATGTCATGACACAGAGCGATATAATCATAAGCCATAGGATAACTGCAAAGCTTGATACTGAAGCGCTTGGGATGCTCATGCAGTCATATATGAGAGAAGGGCTTGATAAATACCTTGACCACCTTCCGCATGAGAACGGAGCCGCAGTCATACTTGATGACAACAATGAAAGGATGTTCCCAATAAGGATTCGGCCAAGATTCACATGGCACGGCGGCGAAGCTCCTAGGGCCATACCACCAGAGAAGAAGATATTCAATTTCTAAATGAGAATTCAATTTCTTAGTGGATAGACTATTAGTCTTTTTATTTTCCGATATTATTTTATATCAATCCTGATATCCTATCGGCATGAAGATTTTTTCATACTTATTAATCCTCATTTTATTATCATGCCCAGCCTATTCTCTTCACACAGATGACCTTAAATCAGAGATCGAATCCGCAAGCGTCGAAGTCAATTCTTTCTTTGCTGATGTATCAAGGACAGATTTTCTGGTCGTGAGCGGCAGCCATGTAAGCATGGAAGATAAGATGCTCTTCAATCTCATAAGAACAAGTGTCGATTACCTGCAGTCAATAAAAGTCGAGAGCGATGTGGATGCAATAAAGGAGTATAGCGGAAAGACAATCATCCTCCTGGGCAGCGAAAGGACAAATGTCCTCAGCAAAAAACTTACTGAGGATGGCCTTCTCATAGATGCAAAAGAAAGCAGATATGACCCATTGATACTAAAATTCGCCAAAACAACTGACGGGAAAAAAGTCATGATGGCGTATTCCTTAAAAGAAATCAATAACAATGAAAATCATGCCATAACAAAATCCCCTCTTGCAAAGATAATGGACAAGAAATATGTTCCGGCTGCAGCAACTTTCCTTTCTATACTCCTCCTTTACCTATGGAGCATCCTAGGTAAGACAGCCATGGCACTCGCAAATGAATTCATCTCTTCAAAGATACTAGGGAGAGCATCCAAGGACAAGAAAGTCAATGACAAGATAGACTGCAATGTGAAACTCCACAAATTCTTCACGCCGCCTGAAATCATCTCATTCTTCATCACGGTCCTTGTATTCACAATCACAATGAGCTGGAGCTGGTCAAGCGATTTCTCAGAATTCAAGGCCATATTCTTCATCAACCTAATCATCATCATCCTAATCAGCGGTCTACGGGAGTTCTTAAGGCAGCTGTTCTGCTACAGGCACAAGGTGAAGACAGAATTCACATCATGGCCTGCAGGAGCTTTCCTGACATTAATCACCACTTATTTTGGGGTCACTTTCTCGCTTGCATCTTACACCTTGACTGAAGACAACATCAATGAGGAAAAAAGACTAGGGAAACAGGCTTTCTTGATATCCCTTATGACCTATTCTATTGCACTGATTGCATACATACTTAACATCCTCTTCCCCAGCCTGACACTCCAGATGATATTTGTCTTCTGCATCATGACTGTCTTCATAGAATTCTTCCCATTCTCACCTTTTGCAGGCAATGACATCAAGGACTGGAATCTCAAGACATGGATAATAGCATATGCCGTAACCATCGCAACATATATTAGCATGAATTTCACCTTATATCTTTAGGAGCAAAAATTCCAATCATCCCACAATGGTTTGACATCTCCTATAAATTAACAAAACCGAAAATATTTTATAGCAGGATTGACCCTTGGCATCAAGGTGATCAGATGACTTTCAGCAAATCGTTTCCGATAACATCGGACAAAAGCTTCACAAAGTGGGAAGAGATAACATTAACAAATGAGGAAGAGAGATACCAGGAATCTTTGGCTAGAAAAGACAACATAAAAAAGATGAACGAGTGCATCGAAGATGCAAAGAAGATCATAGAAGGGAACAGGCTAAAGCCCTATCAGACTGACATGATCCATGTTGCGATAGCACTATTTGAAAAAAGAGGAAGCCATGAGATATATTATAAGGAGAACAAGGCAAAAGAGAAGTTCGATCAGAAGTGATCATTTATTTGAGCTTTCAAATTCTGAAAACAAGGCATCGCATAATGCCTCCTGGCTCAGTATCCCTATTACAACATCATGGACTATCAATGGGAAATGCTTGAACTCTCTT
>JAMPXQ010000030.1 GCA_023701075.1 Candidatus Woesearchaeota archaeon | reverse complement strand
CCGGTGCCGCCTCCCACCATGACGATGGGTTATATTATATCATGACTGCTGACCTTGAGAAGAAAGAGAAGGTGATAAAATATAATGCAGAACTGATACTTAAGATGCTTGATCCGGATGAGAGGAAAGTCATAAAGAAGATTGTATCAGACCACGGGAAAGTGCAGCAGATGGAGATATCATATATGGAAGGGTTTGGCAAGGTGAGGGCGCATAGGGTGCTTGAGACGCTCATCGCAAAAGGGATACTTGAGAAAGAGAAGATGGGGAAGCAGAGGATAATACGGATGAAGCCGGAATTCCTTGAGATGCTGGATGAATCAAGATGAGATGAGACAAAAGCAGGCGAGAGAAGAAGAACAGATATGAAGAGATAAGTTAAGAATGGATGAATGACTGATGAAGAAGCGCGAAACGAAACCAGAGGAGAATCCTGACAGGCTTGAAGAAATCGGACTCATCGAAGAAGAGATAAAGGAAGAGAGCAAGCTCCTTAAGGCCATCAAGAGAGGATACATAATAATCATCTCGCTCCTCTTGATATCACTAATATTTTTCAGTTCGAGTGTCGGGTTCCATATCATCTCTCTCTTTTCAGGAAGGATTGTCAGCAGCCCGCTCAATGCAGATTATAGTTTTGACCTAAAGGAAGGCGGAAGGGTTGTCTTTGAGAAAGATGTATTCCTAGGACTCCAGAAAATTTATGATGAGAACCAGAAGCATGAGATAAAGGCATGCCTTCTTGGAAGGAAAGATGGAAGAGATTATCTTGTAAATTCTTTTTATATCCCAGTGATATACAATCAGGAAGTATATTCAGTGACTGCGAAGATATGCAACAGTGAAACGATAATCTCTATGCATAGCCATCCTGCACTGCACTGCATCTTCTCTGAACAGGATGTGATAAGCTTCAACGCATTCAGGAAAGTGAACCCTGATGGAATAATCGGACTTCTTTGCGGAAGGGAGAGGATGACTTTCTTTGGGTATGATTAATGCGTATTTTGAGAATCAATATATTCGTCAAGCGCCCTTCTTGACATCCCTTCTATATCAATAGATTTAAGCTCACTTTCTGTGAACAGCCTTATCTGTCCATGCTCATCGGCTTTAGGCGTTAACTCTCCGGATATCCATTCTGCCTGATAGATATGTATAGGCATCTTTATCACAGTGCCTTTGACTGTCTTCAGGTATTTTTTTATCTTTATCTTTATCTTGGCCTCTTCCATGAGTTCCCTATGGAGGGCCTCTTCAACTGTCTCGCCAGCTTCAACCTTCCCTCCTAGTAGCCTCCACTTTCCATGAAATGGGCTGTCTTTAGATTCTATCCCCAAAAGATACCTATCTCCCTTCTTTATGACTGCGATGACTCCGACCATGTCCCTGAAAGGTTTCATATCCATGGACCTATAGAAAATGCATGGTGTTTAATATCTATCGATGGCACGAGAGATTTTTGCTTCAAGTTTTATACTTACTAAAGAGTAGTAATTTTATCAAAAGATTTAAATACACCTTGCAATTTGCAGGATGAAACATACTATACATGGGATAAAATGGCTATAACTCTTGATAAGAAAGTTGAAGAGCTTACCGACAACGGCTCACTTGATCTTGGAGAAGGATTCATAGTCTCGCCAAGGTTCTCTGCTGAGAGGATCTGCAGCGTCGCCTTTTCAAAACATGCTTCTCTTGAACTATATGCTGCCAATAATAGGCGCGTAAATATCAGAACTGAAGGGCAATACTGCCAGACTGATTTTACATATTTCCTCACCAGAGGAATCCTTAAAGGGACAAAGAAAGAGATATTGTCTGCAATGGATGAAGGGAAGATAAATCTCATGCCCTGCAGCATGTCACCTGATGCATACAGCTCAGCTGTGGCTGATGGCAGGTTCATCTATCTTGCGGATGAAAGAGTGCTTGTGCTTGCGATGAACCACAGAAATGCAGGAGCAGGCTATTCTAAGATAAATGGCCTTAGCGCATATGGGCAGACAAGGTTCATGCCTATGGATGAGAGGCAGGATGCAGTCTCCTTGGTCATGGAACATGCATCAAGAGTGCTGTGCAGCCGGGAAGTGGATGTCACAGGAAAAGGCAGGAAGGCTCTTCTTGGATTCATAGAGAGCTATGTGTGATTTTCTTTGTATATACCTTAGTTATCATTTCTTTTTATTGAAATAACAATCTGAGGTCATCTTGTTATCCATTTGCCCTGTTCGCGGATTGTGAGCCATGCGTGGATATATGTCCACGAAAAAATAAAATCATCTAAAAATGAATACGCAATCCTGTAAATAATCTCCTTTGGATTTTTAAAAAGCATATCAATTGCAAAAAATGTTGATATTATTGCAATCATTAGAAGATAATAAAAAAAATATAACGGATTGATAACTAAAGTGCCAATAAAAGCAAATTTGACAATGAACCTCATAAAAGTGATAATTTGATTTGCCCATATATCAAAAACTAATAATGGGTGTTCTTTGAATTTTTGAAGTGAAAGAATTGCTTCTCTAAGTGCACCTCTTTTCCAACGAAGAAACATTTTATAAGCAGCTTTAAAAGTTTCAGGAACATAGGTATATGCTATAGCATCATCTGCATAAACAATCTTTTTTTTATAGACTGTCTGTATATAATGTGTTAAATATCTATCATCTGATAATGTGCAATTAACACCTAAAAAGCTTTGCTTTACATAATAAGGCATAATTTTTCTTAGATAATACGCTCTATAGGAGGATAATGCTCCTGTTGAAACTTGAACAAATCCAAGATTTGAAGTTGCCTGTTTTGTTATCTTTGAACCTGTCCAAAACATAGCAGATAAGCATTTTGATAAAAAATTTGTTCTATTTTTGACAAGGACACATCCCGTTACACCGCCAACTTCATTATCATACATATATTTTTTAAGATTTAAAATTGAATCTTCTAGTAGTACTGTATCTGAATCAATGAACACAAAAATTTCTGTATCTTTATCTGATGCTTTGATACCTTCATAATGTGCATTCCTTTTTCCACCATTTTGTTTGATATCAATTATTTTATAGTCATCATGATTATTTTGATTTAAAATATGTAATGTATTATTGTCACTTCCGTCATTGACAAAAATAATTTCATCTACACCTTTTGCTTTTTTTATAGATAAAATTGTTTCTTTTAATTTATCTTCATGCTCATTAAAAACCGGAATAATTAATGTTGTTTTTGCTTCATATTTCCTAGATTTATGTCCTTCAAATGCATAAAGCGAAAAATAGTAAAAAAACCATAGTGATTTTGCAAATAGTGCAAAGACAATAAGAAAATCTAACCAATACTCTGAGAATACGTTCATCCTTCATCCCATATGAAAAAATAGTAAGCTGAGTCATTAAAATTTTTCATCTTAATCTTTAAAACACATCGCATTCAGGAACTGCACATCTCTATCAATCTTGTCAAGCTTTTCATAGAGCGTCTGGTTATTCTTCACCATCTCTTTTAATTCAGCTATCTCAAGATTCAGATATGAGGATTTCTGGTATCTCTTGGCTACGATGTAGCTGCTGATGTTATAAGAAGTGAAAAGTAAAAAAATAAGGACAACGACTGCCAAAAGCACTCGTTTATGCATCCTGTGCTACTACTGCAATGACATCATCATTCCTGATATCGAATGAATAATCATTCCCATTGCTATAGACATCCATCTCTATCCATTCTATCTTCGGCCTGAAGAATCCGAATGATCTTTTCTGTCTGTAGAAATCAAATCCGTCTCCCGGAACCCTGACTGTCAAAGAGCCGTCTCCTTTTCCGCTCATCTTCACTTCGATTAGCATATGCACGTCACTGAGCCCCATGTATCTAGGGTTGGTCTGGCCAATCATGATGACATCGATGTATCCTTTCTTCATAGCCTGGGAAAGCTCTATATCCACATTCCTGACTGAATCCCCACTGGTACATGTATTCTGCACATCAAGGCTTCCAGGTTCCCATACTATCCTATCTATGTCTCCGCATTCATATACATAATCACTTATGCTGTCAAGCTGCTGATGGAATAGGTAATTGTTTCCATTGTCCTTGCTTTCAGGCATGAAGATAAATCCACCTATGGCTCCACCGTATGCCAATACATTGCTGACTAATAACACAAGTAATATACTAAATAGTACTTTTTTCATCAGTATCACCCCGATACCACTCTTAAATAGTTTGTGAGTATATAAATTTATTGAGAACTTAATCCTTAAAATTTTGATTTGCGTTTCCTAGTCATCTTTAAATATTTTCCTTCATTCTTTTCCCATATGGCAAGTGGGGAAGACATAACACTATTATTTGACACTGGCAGGCAGAACGGATACGGAAAAGAAGTCAGCCCGGATGGAGAGCTTGATCTGAGCTTCATCATCCATAACGTATCACTGCTTGATGCATTCATTGCGTACAGGAGCCCAAAAGCAGGCGCATATCTCACACAGAAGAATGCCTTGATCATCAATGAGGCTGCAAAACTAAGGGATGGATACCTGATATTGGCAAAGATGGGCATCTCTGTCATGGGAGACCATGATGAAGAGGTAGATAAAGTCTGCAGGAGCCTGAATGATTATGTCTTGGATGGCCCATTGCTTCCGATGATTGAACTTAGCAGCGCCCAGGATGCTTCAGGTGCAGGGCATCCTGATTATGAATCAGCATGCATGGATCTCATGGACATTGGGTACATGGCAGCAAACGGCACTTTCAATGAAGTATATTCTGCTTTTGCGCATCTCATCGGCCTCAATGCTTTAGGGTTCTCCCAGTTCCTGAAGAGGAATGATGCAAATATGCTATATTCTGCTGATGCGTTCATCAAAGAGAGGGAAAAAGCATATGATGAACGGGCTTTGTTCCTCTGCGAATATGCAAGAGCGAACGACCAGACAGCAGGACATCTCAGCGAGATAGAAAGGCTTAGGCCGCTTCCTTACAGCCCTAGAGAATAGCCACTGCAAGCCCGGCTGCCATGAGGATGAAGCCAAAAAACATCTTCCATGAGAGTGCTTCTCCCAGGATGAAATAGGCAAATACAGCTGTAAGCAGAGGCTGGATCATCCCAAAAAGCGACTGCTGCCAAAGAGGCATGTAGGGATATGCTTTTATCGCGAGCCAAAAGCCGACTGCGTTTATTATGCCTACTATGACAAGCAGGATGACTGCAGTCTTGTTCTTCAAAAAATCAAAATTCAGGCTGTCTTCTGTGAATACGCTCATGAAGAAAGATATCAAAAAAAGGACAATCATCGAGATTGCGATGACTGTGAATGGCTTTATGTCCTGGTTCGCCTTCTTGAGCAGCACTGCAAGGATGGAGTAGCAGAGGAGAGAAGATAATACCAATGCAATGCCTGCTGCTTTCATCATCTTCCTGAATGTATGGAGGTATTTATTTATTATGGTGGCGGTCTTAAGTATATGGCTAATTATCTTCAGAAGATCAATTCAAGCACATGCCTGTTCCTATAGATGTTCTTTGCGTGCAATGTCAGGCTTAAGAGCTCTTTCCAGATGCCCTGCGGGACAATCCTATCAAGATTGAATGTTGAAATTTCCTTCACTGCCGCGCCATGCTCCTGGAATCTTATCACATAATCCCAGGCCAATTCTTCAATGCTCCCATAATGCATGTCCCTTCCTTTCAGCTCATCATGCCTGGACCAGCCGACGCTTGAGAATCCTTCCTTGTCCTGGTAATAGAATACTGCGTGGGCAAAACTTATCTCCCTACCCTCTTGCATATATGTTGCTGAGAACCTAATGAATTCCGGCGGATACTGTGGAATGAGGTATGCTGCAAGAATTGCTCCTTCAAGGCAGAATGCATGGCCGCTCTTCAGGACAGCGAGAGGGCCCTGTACAGAATAATCATTCTCATCGAACCTATATTCTAATCCATCCAGTATCCTTTGGGCCTCTTCTGGCGTCATGACCCCTTCCACAGACACATTATATATAAAGCTTTTCAAAGGAGCTCGATATACCAGCCCAAGAAGAGCAGCAGGAAGTTCAGGATGTATGCAAGGCTGCAGACTATGCAGAAATTCTTCTCCTTGAAATATGAGATATACATTAGGTATAAGGTATACATGCATGCGGGTATAGAGACATAGAATATATAGTGGGCATACCTGTATGAGATCATTATTATCGTGCCATAATAGATGAGGCCCCAGACTGTGTTTGGCAGATAGAACCTATCAAAATAATCACTTCTGAATGCCTTTAGGCAAGATATATGCTTATTTATCTCGCACCATGGCCTATATTTCTTGTCCTCATCAGACTTGTTCTTCACATAGATTGCATAGAACGTCAGGAATAGGCCAAGAAAGCCAAGTGTCGTGAGTGTCCCCATAATATCCATGACAAAGAGATGCGCTTTTTATTTTTTATCAATCCTATCACTCAATTATTATATCCAGGCCAGTTAAGAGCGATATCACTTCAGGACTAGAGAACCTGGCTTTCCTCAGCTTGTTCTTGAGAGGGTCTATCTGATAGTTCAGAGCGTCTCTGAAATCAGCCTCGCGCATATCTGAATCCTCAAATGTAGTCTCTTTGAAATCAGTGTAATTGAACACGCACTTCCTGATATCTGCATTCTTGAAATAGGAGCCGATTATCTTGCATCTCAAAAAGACAGTCTCACTTAATTTCATATCTGAGAAATCACATGAGTCCATGAGGCATTCTTCAAACCTAAATGAAAGGAGGAATGTATTAATCCTACAGAAGGACACTCCTGAAAACCTGCAGCCTCTGAAATTTGTGCCATGGAACTTGCAGCCATCTATCTTTGCAGCAGTGAAACTGCAGTTCAAAAATGTGCAGTCGGAAAAGCTGCAGCCGCTCAGATCCGCTGAAAGGAAAGCGCATGCTTCAAATATGCAGTCTGTGAATTCGTCATCTATAAAACTGCCTTCGAACTTATGGCTGCTGAATTTCTTGCTCTGATTTTCCATATACCCGAAGAAAACATCCAACTATAAATATCATTGCAGCCTGCTCCATTCTTCCATCATCTCATTCATCTTCTCTTCAAGCCTGGCTACCTGGCTCTCTATATCCCTTGAAGGGGCTATCCCAAACGCCTGATTCATCTGCGAGACTTTATCTTCAGCGCTCATCCCTTCAGACATAGTGATGTAAGACATGTCAAGGCCTATGGAATCAAGCTGCTCTTCTGTCGAATATTCTCCCATCAAGACAGTGTGTTCATATAGCGAATCTATCCTAAACTTCAGATCGTCATCAATCCTTTGGCAGCTGCTTAGGACAAGAATCATTATGAACAGATTTATATAGTTGGATTTCATCAGTTTTTTTAAGAGGTGCAGTTATGTTTAAGAAACTTTCCAATTCAGAATTTGTATGGGCGATGCTTAGGATTTCAGTAGGATTGATCTTCCTTTGGGCTTTCTTAGATAAGACATTAGGTCTTGGCTATGCAACCAAAGAGCAGAATGCATGGGTGCATGGAAAAAGTCCGACATACGGCTATCTGACAAATGCGACCAAAGGGCCTCTCAAAGAGTTCTTCATGGGGCTTGCAGGAAGCAGCCTAGTCGATTGGATATTCATGATGGGCCTCTTAGGGATAGGGGTTGCAATGCTTCTAGGGATAGGGGTCACAATAGCGGGATACAGCGGCATGGTCATGATGCTCCTCATGTGGATAAGCGCATTCCCTCCGTCGAACCATCCTTTTATCGATGACCACATAATCTATGCGATAGTTATGGTAGGCCTAACAACAGTCAAGAGCGGGCACTGGCTCGGATTAGGGAAATGGTGGGAGAGCACTTCAATCGTCAAGAAATTCCCTTGGCTCAGATGAATCGAAGAATTTTTTTTAATATCTCTTTTCTTAATGTCTTTTAATTTTCAGTATATTGCAACCAAAAATCTTAACTAGGTTTTGAGATAAGAATCATCGTTTCAATTCTGCAACATAATAAGGCTTTCCGCCGATCTGAAGAATATCCACAAACATTATGTCTGCTGATTTCATGTTCCTATAGTAGTCTCCTCTTATCAATATCGGTGCGGACGGCGCAGATGAAAACTGATTATTCTTTGACGGCTGGGCAGCGTGTGCAACTGCGACTATATGGTTCTTTTCAAGATACTCTCCCCAAAAGCCGTCTATTTTCCTTATATCTTCATATGCAAAGCTTATTTTGACGTGAAGTTCATCTCCAAGATACTGCTTTGAGAGCCAGGACTGGGGATAAACAGAAGGAACTCCTCTAATGCCTAATTCTTCCAAGAATACATCATCAAGGCTTTTGTAAAGACTTGCACCGCTATTGCTTTTCATAAGGTTAAGAATGGATTTAGCTATTTAAAATTAATCGTCACATTTATAAACTAAAAAAACCTTTAGGAAATACTATGCATGATGCAGTTATTGCACAGTCCATATTAAGGGACCTGGAGAAAGAAGGGAAAGTGAAGAAGGCCTATATAGAAGTAGGCGAGCTCTTTGGGATAGAGCCAGAACACCTTCTGGAGCATCTAAATGAGGTCTCCAAGATAAAATTTGAAGTGAAGCAGAGCCTTTCAGTCGTCGAATGCGAGGACTGCGGCTTCAGAGGAAGGGCTAACATCATCGAGAGGCTGCATGACATGGTGCTTTATGACTGCCCCAGCTGCAGCGGACAGGTCAGCGTCATTTCAGGAGACAAGATAATAATCAGGAAGGTAGAGAAATAGATGTGCCTCGCTGTCCCGGGAAAGGTTATAGGGATCAAAGGAAATACTGCGACCCTTGACTATGGTTCTGAAAAGAGAGAAGCAGACTGCTCTTTGATGCCTTGCAAAATCGGAGAATATGTCATAGTCTCTAATAGGATGGTCATCGACAAGGTTGATGAGAAAGAGGCAGTAGCAAGCCTCAAGATGTATGCTGATGCAACAAAGAAGAAGTGATATACTCCCAAAATAAATCCGGCTAAAGCTTTTTTTTGGTTTCTTATGTAACAACCCTGTAGCATCTATATTCTATTATCCTTTACTGCCAGGGTCAAATTCCACCACCCATTCAATACCAAATTTGTCTCTAAACATTCCAAAGTATGAACCCCAAGGGCTATCATTAATAGGCATTTCAATATTCCCACCTTCTGAAAGCCCATTAAATAACCTGTCGGCTTCTTCACGGCTTTCTGCACTGATTGATATTTTAGATCTGTTCTCATTCTCATTTACTTTTCCCATGCTTTCTGGGATGTCATTGGCAATCAATCTATTCTTGCCGATAGGCAGAGCGATGTATAGTATCTTATCTGCATCATTCTCAGCTACTGGAAACTCAGGGCTTGCCAGGTCTTTGAGATGAATAACTTTTTCAAACTCTCCACCAAATACTGATCTGTAAAACTCGAACGCTTCTTGCGCATTTCCATTGAAATTAACCCAAACATTGATTGTTGCCATAATATTATTTTAGATCAAGAATATTTATAAATCCTAGTTTTAAGCTCAAACTTTCAGATTTCATAAAAAAAATTAAAAAATAATCAAGAGCTAATTATCGTCTTGATCCGGCTCCTTGTCAGGTTTTCCTCTTGATGCATCCTTATCTTTCCTTTCCTGTTCTTTTAATGCATCTTTCTTTGCATCTTCAAGGTCCTTTTGAATCCTTTCCTGTTTTCTTAGGAGATCCTTATTCCTATCTTCAAGGTCTTTACCTGCATCCTTAAGCCTTTTTTGCTCTCTCACAAGCTGCTTGAGCTCTTCCTTATCTTCGTCGCTGAGCCTTAGGTATTTCCCAGAAAGCGCCCTATTTGCAAGCTTCTTGGAGAGCCTTGCGTATGCGTAAGCTTTCTTGAGTTCACCATTGGCTTCTGAATCTGCAGATGTCCTTAGTGCGTCCTTAGCTTCATTGACATACTGTTTTGCGGTCTCTACATCCCTTGTCTCGTATTGAGGGACGGCCAGGTTGAATTCACCAAGGATGCTGTCATCGACTTCCTTAACATCTTCTTCATCCTCTATCTCTTCTTCAAGCCCTTCAAGCGCATCATCCACTTCTTCATCACTCAGGTCTTCATCCAGATCATCTGCAGCGTCATCATCGCCTAGGCTGTCGTCTTCTTCATCCTCTATCTCTTGTTCGTCACTATCTTCGCATTCACCTTCTATGCATGTCTCATCAGAATCACAGTCTGAATCTGCCTGGCATCCGATGGAATCCTCAGTCTCATCTTCGACCTCATCTTCGTCTTCTGCCTCTTCTTCTACATCATCAATTAGATCATCTTCATCATCATCAATCTCATCGTCTTTGGAATCTGAATCATCTTTGTCATCTGAATCGTCGCTGCCTGAGCCGCTCGCTTTTCCTGTGACATCCAAAAGCCCGTCATCATCAGACTCATCATCTGTCTCATCTTCAGTTTCAGTCTCATCTTCAATCTCTTCTTCGTCTTCTATTTCTGTGCCATCGCTTCCTTCTTCATCGATCTCATCATCATCTATGACATCTGATGCATCTTCAAATTCCTCATCCAGCCTTGTCTCGAACCGCTGGATCTTCTCTTCTGCTTTCAATATCTCTTTCTCTGCCTTCGCCTGTTCGGTATCAGCCTTGAACTGCCATCTCTCTGCATCAAGCTCTTCAATCTTCTCCTCACCGAGCTGTCCCTTCAGCTTATCTTTGACTCTTTCATGCTTCTCGATCAGCTTTAGCTCTACAGAATCTACATCCTCGCCTAGTGAAGCAAGGAATTCATCCAGCTTCTGCTGCTGCTCAGCTGTAAGCTGCCCTTTTATCTTGAGCCTCAATTCTGATTCAAACTCTCCCAAGTCTTTCTTCTGCTTCTCAAGCCTCCTCTCCAGCCTGAGGTTGGCTTCAAGGTCTTTTTCTGTCTCTCCGCTTTCTTCAAGGCGTTCTTTCACTCTCTCTAGAAGTTTCTCATGCTCTTTCTTCGCTTTCTGTGACTTGTCCATTTTCTTCTCTTCAAGCATGAGCTTTATTTCTGAAAGCCTCTCTTCTGCAATCTGAAGAGCTTTCTCTGCTTTCTTTTCTTCATTGAAAGTCATTGCCAAGGACAATCTATCGAATGCAACGTCCACGCCCCACATCGGGCTGTCCGGTGTCGTGCCTGCGTCGACTGTTTCATCCAGCGTCTCCTGCGCAAACACTGCAGTGCTCAGCAGGACTATCATAAATACAACAAGAATCTCTCTTTTCATAAAAT
>JAMPXQ010000029.1 GCA_023701075.1 Candidatus Woesearchaeota archaeon | reverse complement strand
GAAGAGATAGATAGTTTCAGCATAGGTGATGATGCAGAGGTCACAGTCTTCAGGATGCCTGATACTGTCCAGACGCTCTATCATCTGATGCCTCCTGAATTCAAGCTGGATGAGGAGAAATATGAGCTATTGGATACTGCAAGGAACATAATGGCTGAGCATAAGCCTCAGAAATCAGATTTCATAGATCCAAGAAGGATGAGAGATGTCTTCATGAATGTTGGGAAGGATCTCCTAGAGGAATTGGCGCGTTATAGGAAGATCCCATTAAGGGAGAAGGACATCGAAGTTTTGGCAAGGATCCTTGTCAGATATACTGTAGGTTTTGGCCTGATCGAGGTGCTGCTCCAGGATGACGAGGTGCAGGATATATCTATAAACAGTCCGATGGGGAAGATCCCTATTTTTATTGTGCATGGGAAGTACGATGATTGTGTGACGAACATAATCCCAACACCCCAGGAAGCTGAGAGCTGGGCGTCAAAGCTCAGGATGATCTCAGGCCGTCCGTTGGATGAAGCCAATCCGATATTGGATACAGAGCTTGAGCTTCCGGGAGCCTCGACAAGGGTCTCATCTATAAATAAGCCTCTCAATCCGACAGGTCTTGCATTCTCATTCAGGAGGCATAGGGACAAGCCATGGACGCTTCCGCTTTTCATGAAATACCGTATGATAAACCCTATGGCAGGAGGCCTTCTCAGTTTCCTTGTGGATGGAACAAGGACGATGATGGTCTGTGGTACAAGGAGCAGCGGAAAATCTTCCTTCCTCTCAGCATTGCTGGTTGAGATAATGAGAAGATATAGGATAATAACTATAGAAGATACATTGGAATTGCCGGTGCCTCAGTTGAGGGACCTGGGTTTCAACCTCCAGTCCATGAAAGTTGCATCTTCCTTGACGCAGACAGGAAGCGAGGTTGACGCGACAATCGGTATCAGGGCTACCTTGAGGCTTGGAGATTCCGCTCTTGTAGTAGGAGAAGTGAGGAGCAAGGAAGCTGTCTCTCTATATGAGGCCATGAGGGTAGGTGCATCAGCAAACGTCGTGGCTGGGACTATCCACGCAGATTCACCATATGGATTATATGATAGGGTGGTGAATGATATCGGCGTCCCAAAGACAAGTTTCAAGGCCACAGACATTATAATAATTGCAGCTCCGATAAAATCAGCAGACGGCCTCCATAAATATAGGAGAGTCACCCAGATAACTGAAGTTCAGAAGCATTGGGAGAACGATCCTATGGCTGAGAAAGGGTTCATAGACCTTATGAAATATGACGCAAAGAAAGATGAGCTCATGCCTACAGATGATCTGATAAACGGCGAATCAGAAGTCTTGAAAGAGATTGCAGGGAAGATTTCAGATTTCTCAGGGAACTGGGACATGGTCTGGCAAGACATCCTATGTAGGGCGCAATATAAGGAGACATTGATGAAGAAAGCTGTGGAGCTCAAGGATAATGATATGCTGGAGGCTCAGTTCGTCATTCTTTGTAACGACATGTTCCACCTGTTCTATGAGAAAGTGAAGAAGAAGACAGGGAAGCTTGACCATAAGAGGATATATATGGAATGGGAGAATTGGTTCATGCAGGAAGTGAGAAAGAGGCACGCAAAAAGCCTGATCTGAAGTTCTATTATTAGAATTTTATAATATCTCCTATTTTGGTTTTATCAGAATATCCTGCGGGAAGTTCGATGACATAGCTGGCTTTTTTCTTTGAGTAATAGAAAGTGAACGGCAAAAAATCCTTCTTCATCTCTATGATTCTTTTTTTATCATCAAGGAACAGGACATCTATAGGGAAGAAGACAAAGAACATATGCAGGTCAATCCTTCTGGGTTCACTAAAGACAAAGATGTATCCTGTATCTTTTATCGGCCTTGAGAACATTAGTCCTGATGCTTTTGAGAATATGGATGTCAGTATCTTCTTCTTCCTGCAGAGTATGATATTATTTGCTCTTATCATCAAATACCACTATGGTGACAGGTATTATCTCAGCGATATCATCATGCCTATAGACCACATACCTGTTGAATTCTACTAGGTTTTCAGGATCTGTATAGTTCATACCTATGGTCCTGTTAAGTATCAATATGCTAAAATCAGATCTGATTGAAAATATTGTCTTTGCCATTTCATAGCTCATGTTCTGAAGGGAAGAGAGCTTTGCAAGGTCCAGCTCATTATTATCCATGATGCCGATTATTGATACATTTTCTTCATTCCATTCTTTAGGCAGCCCTTCGCTGAGCAAAGATTCGGAAAGTGTCTCAGCCTCGCTTGTGATTGAAATGTCTCTGGAATAATCTGCAAGATATTTGAAGCTCAGGATGATGATGAGTATGAATATTGTCAGAGCTATGATAAGGTCAAAATACCATAGTTGTCCTTTTAGCAGTTTAGGCATATTGTATCATTTATGTTGCGGATTGTATTTTCCCCTATCACAAGCTGTCCGTTGGTTGAAGGTATCCTAAAATTCGCTTGGCCTTCTGAATAGTTTATCACTAGTATTGAATTTATTATGAATGCATCATAGCTGAACCCTTCAAGGGTATCCGGCATCTCAAAATCCCTGCTATATCCTGGTTTGGACCGCTGGGCAAGGAGGAATTCCTGCTGTATGCTCTTCCCAAAATCTTCAGCAAGCAGCCTTTTCTTGTCATTTGCATTATCATCATAGAGTTCAGATATCATGAGTATGAATACTACTAGGATGATTGTGCCTACTATCATCATCACCATGAATTCAGTGCTTATCTGTCCTTTACTGATACCATATCACCGATATTTTTTATCTCTATATGATGAACTCCTGGGTCTATTGAGATGTTCCCTGTCATGTTCACATTTCCTGAGGAGATGATTGTCTGGACATCATTTTTTGAAGTCCTATAGATCACTATGACAGAGCGTTTTGTGACATTTACAGAGATGACATTTTCAGGGAGGTATGCATTGAATGTTGTCCTCGAAGGCTCTCCCAGGTAATAGACAGTCTCAGCCTTGTCAGCGATCTTTACAGCCAGGTTCCTTATATGGTTTGATGCGATTGCGTCCTTCACAGCGCTGCTCTGGTCAAAGAAGATTATGATGAGCGGAATCATCATGAGGAATATGAATCCGAATATTGTGATGAACTCTATGCTGACCTGCCCTCTTTTCATGGATATGAAAATATAGAACTTAGTATAAATATGTTTCTAACAAAGATTTAATCCTTTGCGGCCTATCCGAAGATGCTTGCGCCAAAGATATTAAGAAGTATCACTGCAGCCATGACGACTATTGCCAAGAACACGACATGCCCGGGCTTTATGGATATCTTTGACTTATAATCATCAAAATATCTTGTGATGCCTGCTCCTGACATCGGCATTGACATTTTCTCTTTTGACATAGGGCCTTGGAATAGGGGTTAATTTAAAAAGATTGCTATCTTGCAATATTGGATGGATTTGGCGAGCAAGGTCACATATTCAAGGTTCGTGTTCGGTATCATAGCTTTGTTCTTTGCATTCAAGGAAAATATCATCTTTTTTTCAGTGTTCTATTCTATAGCAGTCCTTACAGATATCCTTGATGGTTACCTGGCAAGAAGGCTTAAGACAAGTTCAGAGAAAGGGAAGATGCTGGATATAATCGCAGATGATTTCTTGGTCGCATGTGTTTTCCTGGGATTATACCTCCTTGGGAAGCTGACGCATATTGCATTGTTCGCGCTTATCCTAATATATTTTTTGTCTGTGCAGGCCATGAGTTATATTGCAAAAAAAAGGCTGATATTTATGAGGACACTGGCAGCGAATCTGGCAGCGATATCATTTCCTTTGGTGGTCTTCTCGATGCTTTTTTTTGAGGCTGAATTCATCTTCAAGATCTATGCCTTCTTGATGTTTTATAGCTTGACTGAGAAGCTGGCATTGATGCTCAGTAAGAAATGGGTATGGCTGGTCTTTGTAGTATTGCTTTTCATCATGGTGCAGCTTGGGCCTAAAGCCTGTTTTGATGAGTGCCTTGATATCGAGATAAGGGACACGGCTCCAGAAAGATCATTGGGATTGATGTATAGGCAGTCCCTCTCGCAAAGTAAGGCTATGCTGTTTGTCTTTGAAGAGCCGGGGAGACAGGATTTCTGGATGAAGAACATGAAGATTCCTATAGACATGATATTCATATCTGAAAATTTTCAGGTCATAAAGATTTATTCGGATGTCCAGCCATGCAGTGGTGATCCTTGTGAGATTTATTCAGCAGATGATGCAAAGTACGTGCTTGAGACAGCGGCAAATTATTCTTTAAAGAAGGACATTTCTATTGGTGAAAAAGTCAAGATTTTTATATGAATCTATGATATGATAAAATTAGGTGATGCAAAAATGTTTGGAATGCTATTTGGATTGATTGGAGTTCTTGCGATGGTCTGGGTCATATATGAGATTGTGACAAAGCAGAGATCGATGAACAGCACGCATAAGCTGATATGGATACTTTGTGCAGTATTTTTCAACATCATAACTGCGATAGTGTATTATTTTGTTGTCAAGAAAAAGTAAAGGTCCATTATTTTTTAATATTATTCTGATTTTACCAATTAGCTGGGTTAGGCACTTCAATCAAAACTAACCTTTAATAAATAATGAGTTCTCCCTAAAACTTATGTTCCTCCCTATTGACATTGATGGATGCAGGAGATATTACAAGGCAGACCGCTTTGACGTAGTCTTCGTCTCTGGCGACCCTTATTACGATCATCCTCTTTCAGGTGTTGCGATACTCTCAAGGCTTCTTGATAAGAGGGGATATAAGGTTGGTATAGTGGCGCAGCCTCTCAGTGACGCAGATTATATGAGATGCGGCTCGCCGAAGTATTTTTTCTGTATAACATCAGGCCTCCTGGATTCTATGCTTGCAAATTACACTCCTATGATGAGGAAGAGAGATAACATCCATGTGCCAGAGAGGGCAGTGATTGCCTATACGCAGAAGATCAAGCAGTTGTTCAAGGACAAGATGACAGTCATAGGCGGAGTGGAAGCGACAATAAGGCGATTCACGCATTTCGATTACTGGGAGAATGGACTAAGGAGAGGCATCCTCAATGATTCAAAGGCAGATATCCTTGCATTCGGGAACGCAGAACGCTCTCTTCTTGAGCTGCTTGATAGGATGAAAAGACATAAGGAATCAAGTTTTGGAAAGATGAGGGATATGCTTGATCTGAAGACTATTTTTGGGATATCTTATAGGGTGAAAAAAGCAGAAGAAGGTGAGCGCATCCTCCCTTCATACGAAGAATGTGTTAAAGATAAGGCGAAATTCAACCTGCTCACCAGGGTCACGAACCTTCTGCCAGATGATTCATTCATCGAGCCGTGTGGTCTTGGTTTTGTGAGGCATAATGAGCCCTCTCCTCCACTAGTTGATGAAGAGATGGACCTGATATATTCAATGGGATTTGAACGTGAAATCCATCCTAAATCAAGGAACTATAAGGAGAATTCAGACATGGTGAGAGGTCTTGATAATTCAGTGATACTTGGCAGAGGCTGCTGGGGTTCCTGTAATTTCTGCATAATCCCATTAGTCCAAGGGAAGAACATAGCAAAGAGAAGCAAAGGATCAATATTGAAAGAGATTGAGATATTATATAAAAAAGGGGTCAGGAAGATCAATGATCTTACCCTGCCTACAGTGAACATGTATGGTTCATATTGCTCGCTGTATGACAAGGAAGAGAAGCTATATTCGCATGTCATAAGAAAGGAGATAACCTGGTTTAAGAAAACAGAATATTGCGACCAGAACTGTGTAGGATGCCGTTTCCGTGTCCTTAGGGACGACCTCTATCCTTTGTTAGAAGAGGTGGAGAAGCTTAATAAGAGATATGATGCTGATTTGGTGATTAGGAGTGCAATAAGGCATGATATAATCCTCCAGCAGAAGAAACTTTTTAGGAAGATAATGGAGCATACAGAACGTCTCAAGATTGCGCCTGAGCATATTTCAGATACTGTGCTAAAGAGCATGAATAAGGCGACAAAAAAGCATTTTGTTGAGTTCCTAAAGGAATTTGAAGATGTGAATAAGGAACAGGGGACGAGTAAGAATCTTGTGACTTATTTCGTTGTCGGCCATCCTGGAAGCGGCAAAGATGAGATGAGAGAATTGAAAGAATTTTGCGAGAAGCATAAGATATATGTGAATCTCACCCAGGTATTCACTCCTACTCCTGGGACAGTCTCGACAGCAGCATATTACACAGGGATAGACCCATTGACAAAGAAAGAAGTATATGTCGCAAGGACATTTAGGGAACGCAAGGACCAGAAGAACATGCTCCAGGGAGAGTTTAGTGATGACAATGGATGAGATGCCTTTTAGGGTTGCCGTAAGCGCCGTGATAAGGAAAGGGGATTATTATCTGTTCGGGAAAAAAGCAGAGGGTGCCGGACCATATCCTGACAAGTGGCTGATAATAGGCGGAGGCATAAGATTAGGGAAAGAGACAATAGAGGAAGCGCTTAGAAGAGAGATAAGGGAAGAGGCGAATATTGAAGTGAAGAATCTGGCGCATCTGGGATTTGAAGAAGATTTCAGGAAGAAGAAAGGGATACTTACGCATTTTATCTTCCTGAATTTCATGGCTGAGTACGGATCCGGAGAAGAAAGGCCGGGAGATGACATAGTTGAATTGAGATGGGTCCATAAGGATGAGATTAAAGAGCTGGATGTGTGCGAACCTTCTTTGAAATTGTTCAGTGATTTAGGATTGAGATAAATTGGCCATTTTAGGATAACACTTAAATAAAAGAAGTAGGTTTTCCGCATAATGGCGAATGATTCAACTAAACTGTTTGCTGACATTGACCGGTTTGCACCAGGAAATTTGAGTGCAATAAGTCATATACCGCTTGTATTTACATCTGCACATAATGAAGTGTATTATTATTGGGAAAAATCCGGGATAAAAGACGGGCTGTTGATACATGTAGATAGGCATGATGATCTATCAGATGGTGCACCGTTATCTTACGGCACGTCTGATTATTACCTGGATTTGCAGATTTTGAATTTTATCGCTCCTGGTTTTCATTATGGTATAGTTGATGAGGCAATATGGATGAATCCATATTCAGATGAACCAAGCTGGATAACCTATCTGGGGAAAAATAAGAGTAGCATTAAGACAGTTGTTAGGGACAATCAGATAACTTGGGATTATAGCACTGATTTTCTATATCAGCTTAATGGTAATCCTATGAAGCTTGATAGGGTATATGATAAAGAGTTGCAATTCATCCTGGATATTGATTTAGATGCATTTCTGTTAAGTGACAGAGATAATAGGCCAATTGATCTGTCAGGTTATAAGAGAAGGATAGATAAGACCATAGATGCATTAAGATATGTAAGAGATAGTGACTATGATATTAAGAGGCCAGACCTGATAACTGTGACCAGCTCACAGTATCCTATCTGCTATGTGCCGCCGGATAGAATTGATCAGGTCTATGGTTATCTTCAGAGTAGGCTGATTGGGATATATTGATACGATTGTTTTCAAAAGTCATTTAAACATTTTTGATTTTATTATCCTTATGATAAGGTCAACATTCCTATTTCTGCCAAAGATAAAGCAAAAGAAAGAGCGATCTCTTTGGGACAGGGGGATAAGGACATGGGATGATTTCCTGAGTCATGAGATAAAAGGCATCTCAAAGAAGAGGAAGCTTGCATATGATGAAGAGATAAAAATTGCAAAGAGAGCATTATTCGAAAATGATTCTGGATATTTCAAAGACAGGCTTCCTGGCACAGAGACATGGAGATTATATGATTATTTCAGGGAAGAGGCAGTATTTCTTGATATAGAGGCTTCTGGTTCATCAAGAGCGGGCTCATATCTGACAGTCATCGGCCTCTTTGACGGGATAGACACAAAGACAATGGTCAAGGATATGAACCTTGATGTCCAGGCACTTCAGAAGGAGCTGATGAGATATAAATTGTTGATTACATTCAATGGCTCTTCTTTCGACATCCCTTTTCTGGAAAAGAAGTATCCTAGGCTCATTCCAGATATTCCGCACATTGATATTAGGCATCTGTGTGCCAGGATAGGTCTTAAAGGAGGTCTCAAAGATATAGAAAAGCAATTAGGCATATCTAGGGATAATGAAGTAGTAAAACGGATGTATGGTGGAGACCCAATAAAACTTTGGCGCATGTATAAAGGCAGCAGGGATCCTTATTATCTTGAACTGCTGGTAGAATATAATGAGGAAGATGTGATAAACTTAAAAAGGATAATAGATAGTATCATGCCTAGATTGAAGAAATTATATTTTCATATAGATTAGTTTTCTAAGAACAATTAAATTAGAAAAAATAATAGAAAAAGAAAAGATATGTTTACCAGTCGCTGAGCGTCTGTTCAAGGTCTGCAACATCACTGTCGACCTCTTCTTGGTTAAGGTCGCTGTCTATGATGGCTGCATCTCCTGTAGGCAGTTGCTCGCTAGGCAGCGCAGATGGTTCAGTTCCTGCTGTTTCCTGCCCTTGTGTTTGCTCTTTTGGGACTTCATTGGCTGCTTTCTTTGTGCATCCTGTGAAGAGTGCGGCTATAAGCAGCAGTGACATCACAACAAATAGTGTTTTTTGCTTCATTTTATATCTTGACCCTCACAAATTTTTAAATATTTAGGTTCCCTGAAGCGTTCACACCTATTTCTAATGTGTCATCTTCAGAATCGTCTGAATCATTGTCATCATCCGAATTTCCTGAACCGCTGTTGTCATCATCTTCTGTATCATCGCTGTCCTCGCTTCCTGATTCATCTTCATCCAGATCATCTTCGGAATCGGATCCAGAGTCATCTGTCTCATCGGCATCTTCATCCATATCCTCTGTTGAGTCTTCTCCGGAATCATCTGTTTCATTGAGGTCATCTGATGAATCTTCATCGCTGTCATCTTCTATCTCATAGTAATCATCTTCTGTCTCTTCAAGCGCTTCATCAGCATCATCTTTTGCTATTCTCTTGATGTTCTGTATGATGCTTTTTGACGTCTCATGCGCATTTTTCATGTCTTCATTTGCAGCCTGGAGATAGTCTTTTGCTTCTTCTATTATTGAAGATACATTTCCTGTTGCATTCCTTGCTTCTGCAAACTTTTCCTTCGCCAGCTTATAGTTGTCTTTTGCGCTGTCCAGGTAGTTTGAGAAATCATCCATCATGTCATCTGCAGAGCTTACATCATATCCTTTCTCTGCAAGCTTATCTAGTGCATTCTCAAGCTTCCTCTCTAGGAATTCAGCTCTTCTCATGACATCATAGACGCTTGCTTTCATGAGTGTTGCAGTATGTCTCTTCACTTCATTCTTCATCTTCTGCCATTGTGAGATTATCTCTTTCCCTGCAGCTTTTATCTCTTCTTTTGTCTCTGCAGATTCGATGTCTTCTTTGGCATCTTCCATGTCTGCAATCTTTGCATCTATCTCAGCGATTATATCAGCAGCCTCTTCTTCTGTAAGGTCATCATTCTCTTCTACTTTCGCCTTTATCTTCTCAAGGTTGTTGATGACTACATCTGCGACATTCACAAGGTAATTCTTGGCATGTTCTTTTGCAGCATCTTCATTGCCTTCTTTGACTGCATCCTTGAATGCTTTCTTCTCATCATCCAGGTCTTTCTTGACTTCTGAGAATTTTTCTTTGAGTGATTCAAACCTGTCTTTTGCTTCCTGCCATTTGGTGACAGTCCTCTGCCTGAAAAGATCTGCTTTGTTCGCGAATCTGACTACCTTGAATTCCTGAAGGCATTCCTTGACAGTCTTTGATTCCTGGCAGTCTTTTAGCCTGTCTTTCCCTATCTGTTTTACCTTCTCTACTTCTTCGGTTGAGAGCTTGTCGAAATTATCTTTCACTCTTTCCCTAAGTCTCTCATTGAGCCTTTCATTTAGCTTCTCTTTGAGCTTCTCCCCTTCTTCCCTTGTCTCTATCCTGTTCTTGGCTCTCTGCTGTATCATTTTGCAGAGGTTCTTGACTTTCTGTTCTCTTGCATCCTTGCCGTTCTCGGTAAGGTATTCTGTCAGTCTTTCGACGCATTTGTCTTCAGTCATCACAGCTACTTCTGCTTCGACGTCTGTGGTGACATCTATGTCCTGTGCTACTGCTGCAAATACGCTGAAGAGCAGCATGAACACAATCAATATTGCATTTCTTGTTTTCATTTTATCCTCCCATATTTTATTTGCTCTGTCTTATTTATTTGGTCTTGGTGCAAAATTATTGTTTAGGATGCACCTGCCATATTTTCTAAGGATTGGTAAATGCATGTACTTTATAAAGAAACTTTCAAATTCTATGGATTTAAAACTTTATATGAACCTTTATTTGAAAAATAAGCTTTATATTCCCTTATTTAAAGGAATAAAGATTTATAAAAAAAGATATCAAAGCAAATATTTTTATAGATTGCAAGGAATTGTTTTTTATATGAAAGGGATGGCTTACTTTTTCTTGTTTATATTTTTGGTTTCATATAGCTATGCCTCCACAGTTCACGGGTCAATCTATGATCTTTCGCTCAAGAAAGTGAATAATGTCATAGTGGAGATAGATACGGTACCGAATCAGAGATATGTGGCTGTCAATGGTTCATTCTCATTTGAAGTTCCTGTAGGCAGATATAGGATAAAGACATATTATAATGATGAGAGCCTAAGGATGTCAGCAATTGAGAATATCACTATAGCGGATGATGGCATCTACATCCTTGACCTCTTCCTATATCCGAACCTGGAAGACAATGAGGATCTTTATGGTGACATAGAATTTGATATTGATGAGCCTCAGATGAACGAAGGCTTTAGTTTTGCCAAGTATCTCCTGATGATTGTTGGTGCGGTTGCAGTAGGTCTCAGTATCTATCTCTTCAAAAAAAGAGCTCCAAGAAAGATAGTGAAAGTTGGTTCTGACATAGATAAGATCATTATGCTGCTAAAGAGGAACCATGGCAGGATGACGCAAAAAGAGCTTCGCAAGGAATTCCCGCTGTCTGAAGCAAAGATCTCCTTGATGGTGGCTGAGCTTGAATCATTAGGCAAGGTGAAGAAGATCAAGCAAGGCAGAGGCAATATAATAATTCTTGAAAAGTAAGTGTAGCTGCATAAATATTTGTTGTATGGATTTGTTCTCATTGATATTGAAGTTAGATAAAAACTCACTTCAAGAGATTAATATTGCAAAAAATCAAGATATTATATCACGCCAAATACTCCTGAAAGAAGCGTTAGGGCTATCAAATAGACGAAAAAAGATATGGGGATGAAGAGGAAGACATATTTCATGCCTGCTTTTATGTTCCCCTCCCTTAGGTCACCTATGATGAGAGCAGATATTCCAGAGATTATGACGACAGATAGTTTTGAGAATATGACAAAATCTTCTGGGTTCACCTTGTTGTCGCCTATTGTTATCCCAAATCCTGAGGAGGAGCTTGAACTGAGTTTATCTCCTAAGCTCTGGATGATCTCCATGAGATTGAAGGACAGTGCAAAAAGTATAGGGGATATCAGCACAGCAATGATTGAGATGAAT
>JAMPXQ010000028.1 GCA_023701075.1 Candidatus Woesearchaeota archaeon | reverse complement strand
GAGGAGTGTATATGGCAAACAAGTTATGCGATAAAGAATGGGTATCACAAAAATACTTTCTATTTGTCAGATAATGCTTACCAGATTTATTTGATAAGTAGACCTCAATTAAAAATGATGGTGCAAAAATGAAATCTTCAAGATTACACTTATTTCTCTTATTGGTGGTTGTATTCATATCTATAGTTCCAGAAATTTATGGAGGGGGCAATGGGCCATGTACGCCATCTGTTTGCAGCCCTAGTTGTAGTCCATGTTGCTGTACAAATTGTCCGGGTGGAGGAGGAGATGACGACGACGATGAACCACCGCCACCACCACCACCGATTTGCGGAGACGGAAAATGGACTGCCTCAACAGACAAGGCATGTGAATACACTGCAAATCCGGTTATCTATAAGGACAACGGAGGCTATACGGGTACAGTATGCCAGGCAGATGGCAATTCTTGCAGGAATGATTGCACTTGTTGTGGGGATAGTATAAAGCAGGCAAGCGAGAAATGCGACCTCGGTCCAAATAATGGAGAAGACACAAACAGCGATGGATATATAGGCATCGGAGAATGCAGGAATGCATGTACTTTCTGCGGCGATACAGTGATCCAAGCGCCTGAAAAATGTGATGATGGTAATACTGTCGATGAAGGGAATGGGGATGCAAACCAATGCAGGCCAAGCTGTACTTTTTGCGGAGATAGCATAGTCCAGGTTGATAAAGAGACATGTGATTTTGGTTCTGATACGAATTGCAGGAATAAGGCTTTTGGGAGCGATGCATGCACTTTTTGTGGAGACGGAGTATTCCAGGCTGACTATGAATTTTGTGACCCTGATGTAGCATGTCCTATAGCTGGGGGATGCACATGGGAGAATTATGCTGATTGGAAGGATTCAGGTTACTATCCGGGATGCAGATTGGATTGCACAGCATGCGGAGACGGTATCTTGCAGATAGCATACAGCGAGAGTTGTGATGACACAAGGGATTATGAAGATCAGGAGCATTCATCTTTCGGTTCGACAGATTATGCTGATACATGCCCAGGCGGATGCAGGCAGCCAGGATTTATAACTGGAGATTATGATAATGCATGCACCTGCATACCAGAGGTATGTGATCTGCAGGACAATAGTCAGGACTGTAAGCACTGTGAGCAGAAAGTGGCAGATGCATCTTATTTCAGCCAGTTATGCTGGTCAGCTACAGCAGAATCTGCACTTTGGCAGATAAACATTGATATGAATGAGGATGGGACATATTGTAATTGCTGTAAATATGGAGAAACAGGATGCTGTGACGACCCGGCAGACACATCATGTAGTTCAGAGAATAGGATTGAAGGGGAGTGGGTTTGTGACGGTGGCGTAGATGAGGGTTATTTCTGGGCATACACTTTGGCAAATCCGACGTTATCAAGTGCACTGGTGTCTTCAGTAGATTCATCTCCTTCAGAGGCGACTGGTACAGATAAGACAAGTGAGCTCTTGGAATGCACCGAATCGACACAAGTAGTTGCAAAATATGTCTATCTGACATTTGATAATCTTCTCGACCTGTCTGATGAGGATGCGATTCCAGATACTGAAGAATTGAATGCTCTGCAGTTTGAGATAAAATATAGGAACTATAATCAGGAACTGGTAGTTGAATGGTATAATTATGGCACAGATGCATGGGAGCATGTCTGCGGCCCGTTCAATTCATGGGAAGTGAAGACTGAGAAATGCTCGCTCCCTGATGAGCTCAAGCAGATGATACTGGATAAGTCTTTTGAGGATGATGATCCTATAATAAGGTTGGTGCTGGATGACGAATAATAAGAAATTAGGATTAAGGATATTGATTGTGCTTTTGGTAGTGCTATTGGTTATCATAGTCACTTACAAGATTTCAGAGAGCATTAGTAAAGATTCCGATGCGGATAAATGGGCTGACGTAGGTGACTTAGAAGAAGGTCAAGTCAAGCTTGCAATGACCGGGATAGAAGTCTCAGAGAATATAGACCTTTTCGTATCATCTATGAAGGATGAGACGTATTATTTTTCAAGAGAGATTTGCGATGGTCAAAAGCTTGAATCTACTGAAGTGCAAGGTAATAATTGGGCTATATTGGCTTACTCAGGGTTGTATGATGTTACTTTGAGGCAGAAGCATCTCGATAGCCTTATATTGAACTGGGATGTTTCAGCAGAGGACAAGGATTCAGGCGATTTGTATACATCATTCCAATTGTATCAGTTATATCTTTTGTCTGAAAAATACCCTATCCTGGATGATATGGATAAGGAAGGTTTGAAAAGGAAGCTGACTTCAGTAGGCAGCTCTCTGATAACAGGCTATGAGCCGCTTGAGGATTTCGCGATGATAATCGCGACTCTCAGCAGGGAATCTTTCATCTCTTCAGACTTGATAGGGGAGAGGAGCAAAGATAATTCACCTGAAGTGTTTGAGAATGCAAAATCGCTTCTATTGCTTTCAGAGGAAAGGAGCAAGAGGGAAACAACATTGCTTGAGAAGGATGGCGTAGTCCTAAAAGAAGGCCAATGCTGGGTTGAGTTAGCCAAGCTTCAGGAATATCAGTCTACAGGCAAAAAAGATGTTTTGGATGGTGTTGCATCTTATTTTGGTAAGCTGGACCTAAGTTCAGAATTTGGGGATACCGGCCTTTTGGATAGATCTATACCTATGAACTTGCTTCCATGTGCAGAAGCATTGTTGATTCTAAATGAGAAGACAGGGGAAGTATCATACTTAGAAGATGCAAGAGCAGTCTTAGGAGCATATCTGAAATACAATTGGGATATTCCTGAGAGGAAATTCTGCAATGGTGATTATGGGATACTGTCGAAGAGGCTTAGTGCGCTTAATCCGGACGGAAGGAAAGGGATGGTGGATAATGCCTATTTCATATATCTTTTCACAAGAGAAGGGATAAAGGATTATAGCTTTGCGTGGATGAAATGAAAATGAAAAAAATGATGTTTCTGATTTTAGCGATTTCACTGGTTAGTTTTGTGTTTTCACAGACACCTCCTCCAGGTTATGACTCAAGGTGCGATTATTATTGTCCGGATCCGGATACATTGCCAAATGATTTTTGGAATATAACTACTACAAACAAATGGTGTTTTCAAAATGGCCATTTTTGTGAAGCAGCCTCAAATTATGCAGGATGCGAAGATATCAGGCATGGTTCTAGCGGTAATAGGTATTGGTGCTCAGAATGCAGATGTGCAGATGTAGATGACTGCGATGCTCCTGGAAGGTGCGAAGATAATTCTCCGCTTCCAACATGTGCAGATGTCGGAAGACAGGACTGCAACGGTGTTCCTACATATAAGGATGGGAATTATGGAGGAGATAATTGTCCAGATGGCTGTGATCCAGGCCCTTCTTGCGATGGTAAATGCGCATGCGGGAATTCTATCGAATTTGGTTTCTGTTGCCAGGAGCTCCTTCCGGTATGCGGAGATGGCATATGTAATCTTGAGTCAGAGACATGCGAATTTGATTCCTTGGGGGAATTATGCAGGACAACCGATGAAGGAAAGCCGCCGTCTGGCGGTGCAGTGGATTGCCGTTCTCCAGAAAGTGAATATGCATGCACGACTTGCGGAGATGGTGTATGGCAGGAAGAATTGGAAGAGTGTGATTACGCATGTACAGAGCAGACATGTGAGGATGGCGGATATGAAGAAGGATGCCGAAGGGATTGTACTGCACCGGAATTAATGAAGCTGGAATTAGATACTTGCCTTGGAGAAGGTGAATTATTGTTGTATCAGAATGACCAATTCCAAAATCCGGATACTTCTTTTGTGACGTCAAAGGATCAGTTGCTCATCTTCACTAGAAGAGGTGGGAATTATCTCACATCACTGAAGGTATACTTGAACGATGAGGAAGTCACACCTGTTGTCATATTGTCTGATGAAGTTGATCCATTCAGAGTCACAGTCTATAAGGTTGAGACAGTGCCGGGAGATTTTGTAGAGATAGATGCAGAGTCAAATCTTGGTGCTATGGCTATCCAGGGATATATAATTCAAGATGAGGATTCACCAGTATATGATGTCGGGAACTTCAGGCTGATATATGATTCAGATGAAGAAAACAAGCTTTATCTTGAATCTGGAGGATATGATTATCTTTTCTTTGACAAATATTCAAAAGGTATAGATGAAGAAGAAGATGATAGGGAACTTCAGGTAGCGATTGAAGGATTGAACCATCTGCAGAATTATGATTCACCTAGGCCGCAAGGTACGCAGGGTGCAGTTCTGGATGATTATGAGATAGAAGAAGAAGGATATTATAACCTTTCAATTGATACAGAAGATGAAGTCTATTGGGTCTATCTTGATTGCCCTCATCCTTATTGCGGAGACGGTGTATTGGATGAAGGGGAAGAGTGCGATGATGGAAACGAGATCGATGATGATCAATGCAGCAATGATTGTTTAGTGACTTCAGCCAGTTACATGATCCAGACATGCACAGGTTCCGGAGACCTTTACTTGTATTCAGATCAGTTCACATCTGCAGATATGAAGTTTAGGATTGATTCTGAGAGGGAATGGGACCAGCTGCTGATATTTGTTAGGAAGGATATGCTGGATGAGTTTGAGTTGAGGCTGGATGGAGTCTTGGCACAGCCTGCAGTGGTCAAAGAATTGTCTGGCCAGGCAGAAGTGAATATATTATCAGTGGCCTTGCCAGAGTCAGATGAAGACATACTTGTTGAAGTCAGTTCAAATTCTCCTGCAAGAGCTATACAGGCATATCTTGCTCAAAAGTCATCAGCACAGGTATATGATTTAGATACTCTGGAATTTTTAGATGGCGGAAAGGTATATACAGATTATCTGACAGCAGGAATAGATGATTATATGGTTTTAGATAAATACTCATTCTATGCAGAAGGCTATCCAAATGATCATGAGCTGCATATGAGGATAAATTCATCTGATAGGGTTTATCTTGATGAGAGATATACATCGCCTTCTCCGGATGAAGGAGTGGTGATTTCATCATTGAATGCTGACAGGAGTGAATATTATACTATAAATGTGACAGACGATGAAGAGGACGAGTCATGTCAGAATGATGAAGAGCCTGAATGCATAATGTATGGTATCCAGGATCAGGGAGGGAAGGACAGCATCTTCTTCAAGTTGAATGTCTTAGGCGATGAGCCTTCACCTGTTCAGATTAATCGGAAAGATGATTATGACATAGAAGCCATAGCGAAGCATCCAGGTACAGGGGTTGTCTATGGGTTCACTGGAGATCAAGGTGAGTCACAGGACAAGAAGAAATTATTGGTTCTTGATAGGACAACAGGGATTCCAAACAGGGATACAGGAAGCATCTGTAGATTAGATATTGAGAATAACATGGAATTCCAGGCAGCTTATTTCAATCCAAAGACAAATGAATTATGGGCATCAGGTGAAAATACAGGTCTTAGGGTAGTTTCACTAACTCCGGATAATGGAGTCTGTAGGTCGACAATCAAGGTTACAAAGGATTTCCTTGGAAGGCCGCCTGAAGACATGTTCTGGGATAAGGATGGTGATTACCTATATATCTTATATCAGTCTAATTCAGATTCAGCACCGAATGGGAAGATATTAAGATACGATCCTGAGAAGTCTGAGCTAAAAGATGTATGCACAGGGATTAGGAGTGCAGAAGGCATGTCAGTTGATTTGTATGGCAATGTCATCGTAGGATACCATCATGGTGGTGGCAATAGGATGGATGTCTATAGGGTAGAAGAGAACAACGACGGTACTTTCACATGTGACACAGTCGCATCAAAGATATATGAGAATGTCGAATATGATGATGTCGAGACGATGTTCTTTGACTCATGCACAATCGTTCCTGAGATGCATTGCAATAACTTATATTGGATGAGGCCGCAGTGCGGCATACCAGAGTATACTGAGATATTCTGTGTTAAATTGACTATGGAAAACTCAGCATGCATAGAGAAGTGGCCATTCAGGCAGGTCTGTGACTTCAATAAGGACGGAAGAGTAAATGACATAGATCTGACAATCCTCTCAAATAAGCTAGGCTCTACAAATAATGTTGATTTAGGGGTCTATGATATGAATGGGGATAGGGCCCTAGATGAAGACGATCTATTGGTATGCAATGAATACCAGGTGGATTTCACCTGATTTTATTTATTAGAATGCCAAATTTCTTGCAATGAGTTGATTTTTTATTTCAGGGTATTTTTTCATGATTCCCCTTGTGATGCATTGTTCTTCTCTGGTGACCTAGGTCAAAATATCAGATAAATATAAATAAAAAACAGTTATCTTGGATAGAAGGTGAATGCAATGATTTCAATAGATGAATTATCCATATTCGCAAAGAAGAAAGGGTTCGTATATCCAAGCACAGAGATATATGGCGGGATGCAGGGTTTTTTTGATTATGGTCCTTTTGGTGTAGAGCTAAAGAACAATATCAAGAGCAGTTGGTGGAAGAGTTTTGTCCAGGATAGGGATGATGTGCATGGTTTGGATGGTTCATTGATATCTTCTGGGAAAATATGGGAGGCATCAGGCCATCTTGCGAATTTTGCAGACCTATTGGCAGAGTGTTCAAAATGCGGGAAGAACCAGAGAGCCGACCACCTTGTAGAAGATAGATTGAAGATCCATGCAGATGGGCTTGACGCAGCAGCATTAAATAAGCTGATCAAGGAAAACAAGATAGCTTGCCAGTTCTGTAAAGGGGAGTTCAAGGAGATAAATTCATTCAATCTTATGTTCCCTCTCCAGATAGGGGCAGAGAAGACAAAAGAGTCTACAGCATATCTTAGGGGAGAGACAGCGCAGATGATATTTGTCAATTTCAAGGCAGTTGCAGATTCCTCAAGAGTCAAGGTGCCTTTTGGCATAGCTCAGATAGGTAAAGCATTCCGTAATGAGATTTCCCCGCGTAATTTCCTTTTCAGGACAAGGGAATTCGAGCAGATGGAGCTTGAATTCTTCACAAGGAAGGATGAGAAATGCCCATTTTTGGATGATTCTCATCTTGGTCAGGAGTTCTTGTTCTATTCAGAAGAAGCGCAGGATCAAAGTAAGGAGCATGAGCAAGTCTCAATAAAGACAATGCTTGAAAAAAAGCTCTTGAATGAGTGGCATGCATATTGGCTTTCATTCTCCTTCAAGTGGTTCTTGAAGTTAGGTATAAGGCAGGAGAACCTGAGGGTAAGGCAGCATCTCAAGAAGGAATTGTCGCATTATTCATCAGCCACCTTTGATATAGAGTATAATTTCCCATTCGGCTGGAAAGAGATTCATGGTAATGCAAATAGGGGCCAGTTTGATCTTACGCAGCATGCAAAATATTCCGGGAAGTCAATGGAGCTTTTTGATGAAGACACAAAAGAGAAGCTGATACCTTTTGTGATTGAGCCATCATTTGGGGTGGATAGGGCATTTTTGGCAGTGCTTTATGATGCATATAGCATGAGGAAAGACGAGAGCGGAAATGAAGTCGTTGTCCTTAAGTTCGCTCCAAAGGTTGCACCTACAAAAGTTGCATTCTTCCCTCTGGTGAACAAATTGGAATCTAAGGCGAGAGAGATCTACGCTTTGTTTAAAGAGGATTTCCTATCTACGTTCGATAGGTCAGGGTCCATTGGTAGGAGATATGCAAGGGCAGACGAGTTAGGCATACCTTACTGCGTGACTATAGATTTTGAGACGCTTGAAGATGGAGCGGTCACAGTCAGGGACAGGGACACGATGAAGCAGGAGAGAGTCAAGATAGATAGCTTGAAATCATACCTGCAGAAGAATCTTTAAGTATATAATTATATTTTATCTTGTATTATGTATTTTCCATCCTGGGTAAAGAATGCAGTAGCATACCAGATTTTCCCTGATAGGTTTTCAAATCTTGGCCAGGCATATCCATGCCAGCCATGGGGCAGCACGCCTCAATATGATGGCAAGATGGGTGGGACATTTAAAGGCATAGAATCCAAGATTTCATATCTTGAAGGATTAGGTGTAAATCTTATTTATCTTAACCCTATTTTCGCTTCGCCGTCTAACCATAGGTATGATGCAATGGATTATTTCTCTCCGGATCCGATATTAGGGACTTTGGAGGATTTCGGGTCATTGGCATCTGCACTCCATAAGAATGATATGCGTCTTATGCTGGATATCGCATTTAACCATACAAGCAATATGCATCCAAGGTTCTTAGACGCAATAAGCGGCCATGATGAAAGCAGGAATTGGTATCATATCCATGATGGTGATAGGTATGATCCAGGATGGGTGAGAGCCCAAGGAGTATCTTACTTAGGATGGTGGGGATATCCGCATCTCCCGGTCTTGAATATAGGGAGTGAGCAAGTGAGAGCTCATCATAATGAAGTAATTAGGTTCTGGTCAGGTCTGGGTGCAGACGGATTTAGATTTGATGTCGCTTCAGATATCAATGACCCTTCTTTTTGGAAGAGTATTGCCAATAGTTCAAAGAGTGCTTTAAGGATAGCCGAACTATGGTGGGACCAGAAAGATTGGCTTTTAAATAATGATATGCATGGCCAGATGAATTATCCGCTCCTTTATGCTATGCTGAATTTTTTTGCATATGAGCATGTGATTGAGGATAAGCTATATTCTTCAGGATTAGGTGATGGTTATTTCAATGATATGTTCCTAAGGACCAGGGATCAGGATGTATTTTTGGACACAATATCAAGACTATTTGCCTTATCATATGATCAGGATTCATTGGAATCAAATATTTCAATGTCGAATTTGAATCTCTTAGGCAGTCATGATACAGCAAGGATAGCGTCTTATCTTCCTGATAAAGATATACGCAAGCAGCTTTTCGCATTCATATTTTTCTCTGTTGGCATGCCATGCATATACTATGGTGACGAGACAGGGATGAGAGGAAACAAGGATCCGGATAACAGGCGGGCATTCAATTGGGACAGTTCAAGCTGGGACATGGATTTATTTGGTTATGTGAAGGAGCTTATATCTTTTAGGAAGAATAGCCCAGCATTTCTAGGCAGCTACCAGATAGCTCCTAGAGGGGAAGGACTAGTTGAAGTTACAAGGGAATATGATGGAGATAAAGCTCTGGCTGTGTTCAATAGGTCAAAAGACGATAAATCCTATGGTATATGCAAAGGTTTAGAAGAAGTGATAACAGGTACTTGTGTCTTTGATAACGCTTCAGAGATTATTGTCCCTGCACATGGAGTTAGGATATTTAGGAACCAAATATAAATTTAATTTGTAATGCTAATTTTTTTCACTGGACATTCCTGCGTGAGCTATTTTAACTGAAGAGTCATTGTGGGTAAGGTGGATATCCTACAAAAAGCAGGGATACTTGGAAGGGCGGGGCAATATGATTCTTGCGGTCCTAAGATGTGTGAGGTCAATATATCTAAAGGTCTAGGCGGCATTTATAATGCAAAAGCAGAGCATAAGACATGCAGGATATTTAAGACCTTGATGGATAATAATTGTTCATATGATTGCAAGTACTGTGCAAATGCAAACAGTTGCAAGAAGGAAAAAGCAAGGTATGAACCTAAAGAACTGAAGAATCTATTCTCTTATCTAAACAGAAAAATGGGTGTGAATGGCCTCTTCTTAAGTTCAGCAGTCTCAAAGAATCCTGATAAGGTCATGGAAGAGATGATAGATTCAATTGAGCTGATAAGGAAAGATTTTACAGGTTATATACATCTAAAAGTGCTGCCAGGTGCTTCATATGACACTATAAAGCATGCATCAGTGTATGTTGATAGGATGAGTGTGAACATAGAAAGCCCTACTAAGGATATTCTATCTGGTCTATCTTCCTGCAAGGATTATAAGACTGATCTCCTTAGAAGGCAGGCATGGATAAAGAAGATGGGTATAACTTCTGGCCAGACGACCCAGATGATAGTTGATGGGGTGTCAACAGATAAGGAGATAATTAGGATGGCCTCTTGGGAATATGATAATCTGGATATGAGGCGTGTATATTATTCAGCATTTAAACCAGTCAAAGGAACGCCGCTTGAGACTCATGCAGCACAGCCAGAAAAAAGGGAAAACCACCTCTATAATGCGGATTTTCTCATTAGGGAATATGGTTACAAGAAACAGGAGATCTATTCTATTATGGATGATGGCATGCTTCCTGATGAGGATCCAAAACTGGCATTGGCAAAGATGAATGATCTATGTATTGATATAAATGAAGCAGGATATGAAGAATTGATTAGGATTCCAGGCATAGGGCCAGCCACGGCAAGGAAAATTTCAAGCAAGAAAAGATATATTTCTAGTTATCAAGAGTTGGATGTTTTTGGGGCAAGATTAGAGAAAGCTAAGCCTTTTATCACAATCAAGGGATGCATCCAAAGGCGGCTTGATGATTGGCGCTAAACAGCACAGGTGTCTAATTTAGCATGGAGAAATACCTATCTCCCCTATCAGGGAAGACAGTAACAATATTCTTGAAGTTTTTCTTCAGCATTTTAGCAGCAAGCATATTTGCTCCGCTGGAGAAACCGACAAAGAATCCACGGGAAGCGATTATTTTGGCTTCATTTATTGCATCTTTTGATTTTATCGCAATGATTCCATCAATCATGTTCCTGTTCCTTAAGTATATGTCAGGGATGAAACCATCCCCTATGCCTTCAATTCCATGTTCGCTAGGGCTCTTCCCTTTTAGCACCTGGCTTTCATAAGGCTCGACAGCAAAGAATTTTGCATTAGGGTATCTCTTCCTTATTGCTTTGGAAACACCAATGATTGTTCCGCCGGTCCCTACACCGGCGACAAAGGCATCTATCCTGTTCTTATGCTGGTCCAATATCTCTTTTCCAAGTGTTCTTTCAAATGCGGTTATGTTGTCTTCATTGTCAAACTGTCTTACAGCAAAATATTTCTTGTTTTTTGCAAGCTCATTCTCTTTTTTCAGGGAGCCATATACATTCTCTTCTTTTGGCGTGTAGATTATGTTTGCATTATATGCTTTGATATGATATGTCCTTTCTTTGGAAAATCCTTTTGGCATGATGACATTCATCTTATATCCTTTTATAGCACAGACCATTGAGAAAGCGATGCCGCTGTTCCCGGATGTGGATTCTATCACTTCCATTCTCCTGTTCAATTTTCCATTTTTTTCAGCTTTTTCAATGATGTATTTCGCAATCCTATCTTTAGTCGAGCCGCTAGGATTGAAGTATTCCAGCTTGACAAATATATCATCAAGATATACATAAGGCGTATCTCCTATGTAATTGAGTAGATTGACCATTCTACTTTGATTTGATAGGTTATTTTTAAAGGTTATTAAGCATTAATTCAGTAAATCTAAAGTCTAAGTCTTTTGAAAATAAGCTTATATCTGAGCTAAGTGTAAGGGCGAAATGAGAGAGATATCATGCCTTTTATGAAACGCCTGATGAGAGAGGGATTAGGCTAAAAAGAGTATTATTCCTGTTTATATCATCCTTTTTAGTATCATGATGTTGTAAAATGAAAGGCAAACAAGCTCTTCTTCAATGTCTCTTAATGCTCTAAGAAGCTGTGACTCTGATGGATTCTTGTATCTTTTAAAATCTGCTTTCAG
>JAMPXQ010000157.1 GCA_023701075.1 Candidatus Woesearchaeota archaeon | reverse complement strand
TCCATAGATCGGGCTTTTTGAAGAGGAATTGCATAGTCTAGGGATATAGATGAGGATTAAAAAGATTGTGCTTGCTTTATCGTCCAGAAAACAAATTTGTTAATAATGCTATTTCCCTGGTTTTGATGACAGGTTCCTGACAGTCTCAGCTAGATTCTTTGCGATAAGCTTGTTCCCCATCCTGGTTGTGTGGCCGAAATTCCCTGCGAACCTGTCCACGAACAGTTCTTCATAATCATGGTCTAGGAGAGACTGCTCGAAATTTTCTTTGTTGCCGATGATGATTGGTCTTGTTCCGTCTTTGAAATATCCAGCGATGATTCCGGGATCTTCAAGAGGATATTGCATTGCTATGTAACTGATGCCTTTTTTATTGAGTTCTTTCCAAATCAGGTTGTATTGTGTTTCTGTTATGGGCTTATCACGTTTTATAAGATTATATTGCCATTCATAGGTATTATAGAATCTTTCAATCTCATTGTCTGAATCATTCATCTTTATTAATAATGACAGGCTCACCGGATAGGTCTCATGCGGAGGTAGGGCTATGGTATTCTTTGTTTCTGTGATGATCTTATATGCTTGCGTAAGGTAGCTTTTCTCTTTTGTGGCATCATATAACTGGATATATGTCCCTGCCAGATTATATGCTGCAGCGGCGCTGTCAGGGTGGTCATCAGCAAAAAGCTGAAAAAAACTGGCGGCTTTTTTAAAATAACCAATTTTTTTCTCCCTGGAACCATCTGCTGCAGCGAGATTCAGGTAAATGTTGCCTATCGTAATGAATGTATTGCAGTTGTTTGCAGATTCAATATCTTTTAGAAGCATCTCCAGCTCATAAAACTTCCATTCATCTGCATAGGAGAATGCAAGGTCAACTTTTTCTTTGAGTGAGTCAGGATATTCTTCTCTGCAGTTATTTCTTCTAGCGCCTAAGTTCCATCTTGCCCATGATATGAATCTTTGGATCCTAAGGTTTGATCTTTCAAATGAATATTCTGTAGGGAAATCATTTATCCCCATCATTGATATGACCATGTCAGGTTCATGTTTCTTTAATACCTCTTCAAGCCTTAGCAGGATGAAGTTGGTATTTGTCCCAGGGACACCTTCATTGATGACGACATATGTTGTATTAGTATGGAGCATATCAAGTTCCTTCTGAAGTTCCTCTGGCCAAGAGCCCTCGCCATTGAAAGCATCAGCAGTTGTTGATTCTCCTATAGCGACTATCACATAATTATCTCTGTTATCCAGGTATTTAGGCAGCCTTTGCTGAAGATAGATTATTGCACCGGCAGCTCTCAGCGACAGTTCTATGATTGCAAGGCCTAGTAAGATGCCTATTATTGCCAATGCGGTTTTTTTAAGGATGTCTTTCATCTTCAATCTTCATTATTATCCTTTGGGTGACAAGCCTGTCCATCTCATCTATGATTATATCTATTGTCATATTTATTCCTGCATCGCTGAAATGCTCGGAATCCTCCATCAATTCAAGATGCGAAAGATTACGGGATATGAAGCTCTCTCTAAGATTGATTAAAGTGACATTATTATCTTCTGAGAAACGCAGTGGGAACTCTAGCGTCCTATATTCGTTGCTGTCAAGATAAGGGAAGACTATCATATAGAACTCAGCATCATTGTTGGTGGAGATTCTCTGCATATTGCGTAGTGTCTCATATTTATCATCAATTAAAAGATTATCCTCAAACCTTATGAACTCATCAAGGCTCATGTTCCCTATAGCTGGCTGCATATGCAGATATTGCCTATTCATGGTGTATTTTATGAAACTTAATGTCATTATATCTGGCATATCCTTGTGCACATCTGTGACTGATGGTTTGGAATAGGTCCATCTGCCGAAGAAAGAAGAATTTTCCCTTGTAACGAAGAAGTTGTCATTTATATCATTCTGGCAGAACCCATATATCACAGCGACCGGTTTGCACGGCATGGCATTAAATTTTAGGAGTTCTTCTAGTTGAGGCAGATTATATCCGCCTACAGCAAAGTTCAGGACTTGCACAGTCAGATTCTTTTCCTTGAAATGATTTTCTAACGCATTCTCGATCCTTCGGTACCTTCCAAGTGATTTCATCACTGAATCGCCGATGAATATTATTTTTGGCGTGATGATGTCCTCATCGCACACAGCTTTCATCTTGAAGTAGTCATGGTACAGCACATGATTCATGCTATCTCCATCCCTCTCTTTCTTCAAGTCTATGGGTTTAGGTTGCCCATTGACAAACCTATAGAACTGGAGATATCCTATGTTTTCAAAATGGGTTATGTTCTTTTCACCCTCAGTAGGATTATACGTGACTATCCCTATGTGCTGCCAATCAGTCATCCTAAGGATGATCTCAAAGAGCAATAAGAATAGCAGTATTGTGCTGATTGAGATGACAGCTTTAAGGATAGCGTCTTTGATTCTCATAGGACAGTCGATTATCTTACTTCAAACAATTTAATGCTAGCGATTTTCTTGCCGAAATTCCCCTT
>JAMPXQ010000027.1 GCA_023701075.1 Candidatus Woesearchaeota archaeon | reverse complement strand
CTCAAGGAGGCTGGTGCACTCGCCATCACTTTTACCGGAGGAGGGGACCCATTAGTAAATAAGAATACCTTGGATGTAATTGAATATGCAAAATCAATCGGTCTTGATGTTGCGCTGATAACGAACGGGCTAGCCCTAGATGCTGAGAAATGCAGAAGGCTACTTAAGATATGCACATGGATCAGGATATCTGTCGATGCTGATGATGCAAAGACGTATCTAAAGACGCATGGGGTAGGAGAGAATGCCTGGAACAAGATGCTTGAGAATGCCAAGACACTTGTTGCAATAAAAAAAGCCACAGATTCAGAATGCACTATCGGTGTAGGTTACCTTACGATGCCAGAGACTATAGATAAGAATAAGATGATGACTTTTGTTAAGCTGTTCAAAGAGATAGGAGCTGATTATTCCCAATTTCGGCCTGTCATGCCAAGATGGGAAGAGAGCAAAGAAGTCATGAATGATGAATCCTTGCAGATCATAGAGGAATGCGTGAAAGAGGCTACAGAAGAATATGATGTGCTGTATTCAAAGCCGAAATATGAACTCATGAAAAAACCAAGGGCAGACTGGAGGCCGTATGGGATATGTCTTGGCGTGAATTTCACTACAGTCATAGCTGCAGACAAGAAAGTCTATGTGTGCTGCCATCACAGAGGCGTTGAGAAATATTGCCTCGGCGACCTTAGCAATGAAAGCTTTGCAAAAATCTGGGAGAGGAGACAGACGACTTTTGAGAACATCGATTTCAAAGACTGCCCATATTTTTGTAGGAACAACCCCTTCAATATCATACTTTGGGACATCAAGAACAATGGTAGAGAGATTGTCAAGACAGAGAAGAGAGAGCATGGGAATTTCATCTGATTTTTTTCTCTCATTCTAAATTAAGGACTGTAGCCATGCAGTTACTATATCATTAGTCGCCTCACACATTCAATCTTACGAATGCACCATGCGACATTGAATATCATGTGACTGCAAATCATATCTGTTCTGAAAAGCAAAATCAGAAGAGAAACAACATGAAATTAAAAACACATGAAACCAAGAAAAAAATAAATCTAAAATGCATGCCTAGCCGTAATAAACGGGCTTAGTCTCTTTCATCTCTTTTCCTCTTGCGGACCTGAACTGGTGCAGCATTTCCTTATATGCATCTGCAACGTCTTTTGTGACTGAAGGAGAGACTTCTTTTAGCGCTTCTTCGAAATTAGCCTTTCTTACTTTTGCGCTCTTTACGTCTTTTCGCAATGCAAGCATCGCTGCTTCCCTGCATACTGCTTCGATATCTGCGCCAACATATCCTTCTGTCTCTTTAGCCAGGTCTTTTATTTCCACTTCCTTATCTATAGGCATGCCTTTTGTATGGATCTTAAATATCTCCAGCCTTGCCTTCTCTGTCGGTGCCTGGACTAGAAGTATCCTATCAAACCTGCCTGGTCTTAGAAGAGCTGTATCAACTATATCCGGCCTGTTTGTCGCTGCAAGAATCACTATATTGTCTAATCCTAACAGACCATCCATCTCTGTCAGCAATTGGTTCACTACACGTTCTGTGACATTGTTGTCTCCGCCTGCCCCTCTTCTTGGAGCCAGTGAATCAATCTCATCAAAGAAGATGATTGTCGGTGAGGTCTGCCTCGCTTTCTCAAACACTTTCCTTACAGCCTTCTCGCTCTCTCCTACCCATTTGCTCAATAATTCAGGGCCTTTGACCAGGATGAAATTCGCCTGGCTCTCATTTGCGACTGCTTTTGCTAGAAGTGTCTTTCCAGTTCCAGGTGCACCATATAACAAGATGCCTTTTGGGGGCTTTATGCCCATCTTTGTGAATATCTCCGGGTGCTTGAGAGGCCATTCAACTGCCTCTAGCAGTTTCTGCCTAACATCATCAAGACCGCCGATGTCTTCCCATTTTGTATTAGGGACTTCAATCAGGACTTCCCTCAAAGCTGAAGGCCTTACGACCTTTAATGCCTCAAAGAAATCCTTCTTGCTGACCTTGAGCTTTTCCAAAACCTCTTTAGGGATAGGCTGTTCTTCTTCCAGTTTCAATTCTGGATAAATTTTCCTAAGCAGAGTCATCGCTGCTTCTTTTGCAAGTGCTGAGAGATCTGCACCTACAAATCCATGGGTTATATCTGCCAATTCTTTCAATACGACGTTCTTTGCGAGAGGCATGTTCCTTGTATGGATCTTCAGGATATTGAGCCTTCCTTCCTTATCCGGAACACCTATCTCCATCTCCCTATCGAACCTTCCAGGCCTTCTTAGTGCAGGATCTAATTCATTAGGGATGTTTGTCGCTCCGATGACTATGACTCGGCCTCTTGATTTCAGTCCGTCCATCAATGCCAACATCTGCGCAACCACTCTTCTTTCTACTTCGCCTCTTGATTCTTCCCTCTTTGATGCAATAGAATCTATCTCATCAATGAAAATTATTGAAGGCGCGTTCTTCTCTGCCTCTTCAAATTTTTTCCTGAGGTTGTCTTCTGACTGGCCGTAGTATTTTGACATTATCTCAGGGCCATTTATCAGGATGAAATTTGCATGCGTCTCATTTGCGACTGCTTTTGCTAAAAGCGTCTTCCCAGTTCCTGGAGGACCATGGAGCAACACTCCTTTTGGCGGCTCTATACCTAAGGCTTCAAAAAGCTCAGGGTGCTTGAGAGGAAGTTCAACCATCTCTCTTACTTTCACTATCTCATCGCTGAGCCCGCCAATATCTTCATATGTCACTTCAAATACTTTCTCTTCAGATACTTCTGTGGCTTCCGGACTGAAGACCACTTCTGTCTGTTCGGTTATCAGGACTGCCTGTTTTGGATCTGTCAAAACAACAATGAATTTCAGATCTCCAAGACCAAAGCCCATCAAACTTTCATCGAGCATATTGAAGAAATCCTCTCCAAACATCGGGTTTGAGGACATCGCGTTCTTCCTTCTCTGCGTCCCTCCTAATGAGACTATGTCACCTTTTATCACGGCCCTTCCCAAAAGACCTTGCTTGAATATAACCGGAGAAGCCCTTATGACAATGCCTTTCCTCTGAGGAGCTATTATAACTTTCTTCGCTTCTATGACGCTTGCTTTCCTCACAGTCACTATCTCTCCGATACCGGCTTTTGCGTTCCTTCTTATGAGGCCATCCATCCTGATGATATTCAGGCCGATGTCTCCCGGATATGCCCTATCGGTTATTGCGACAGTCTTCCTCTCGCCCTGTATTTCTATTATATCTCCAGCCCTTATGCCAAGCTCATGCATGAAACTAGAATCAATCCTGACAACTCCCTTGTTCACATCGTCTTGGATTGCTTCTGCGACCTTTAGTTTTACTTCTTTTACCATGATATCACCTTAGGCTTGGGTAAAATGAAGAGGGTATTTAAGGATTGTGATTGAAATAATTGCTTGAACTGCCTAGGATTATTCTTTCATTTCACTCTCGCATCCCATACATATCCTGAGAGCTGCTGCCCTCCTCTAGTGTGCGGATAACTGTAAGGCGCATCAGCCCTTCTTTGGCCATCTTCAAACAAAACATCAACCCTAATCATATTCCCTTCCTCATAGATCATCCCACCGCTGTCAACACATGTCAATGTCACAATCTCATCATTCACTTTTATCTCAATCTTTCTTCCCCTGTAGCTTATCGGGCATGCTGCCCCGCCGGAGTTCGTACCCTGGTCCCACCACCAAGGACCCACAGGATTCCCATCTTCAATAACAATGTCTCCATTTCCCAGCGTTGCACAGCTTCCATCGCAGTTGGTTCCTCCTCGAAGCGGATTATAGTAAAAAACCTTCACTTTCTGTTCAGCTGACATTATCTGCATGCCCTTCAGATAATTATAACCTAAGTATGCTGCACCTATACAAGCTAACATTAGTGCAGCTGAAGCAATCCAACCTAAACCTGTCGATCTTTGCCTATTATGTGCGTCAAGATGAATGGATTCCTCATCAACAAGCGCGTCTAATCCATCCGGTTGCGTGAAACTAGCACGTTCATCCATCACACCATATAATTCCGGGAATATATGGGGCTGGCATACCTGCCATGTGTTTGTGTTCTCATGCAGATAATAAATGAGATTTTCTTTGGAACACAGAATCAGATATTGGTCTGCTTTTTGATCATAATATTCCCAAATAGAATCATCATCCAACATCTTTGCTATTTCTTAGTAGTAATATTTAAAGATTCCTTTTTAGAACTATATTACAGTGGTGACTGAAAGTAATCTTTTTAAGTAAAATCCTTTTTCCATTTTTATGCAAAGCAACTTTTCTAAAAGACCAACTCCAACTTACGGACCATTGAGGCCTGCTCCAACTTACGGACAACAGAGGCCAGCTCCAAAGCCTATACCACATGCAGGAACGCAGCATGGAAATGACCATGGTTCCTCACATAATGACCACAACGATCATCATGATGACCATGGGTCAGGACACGGGGGGCATGATAATGGTCACGGAAGCCATGGGTCTGAGAAAGGTCCAGCATCTGAAAGGATTGCACATGGGATACAGCATGAGTTCACACCCTGGATGCTCAACCTTGTTTTTGAGAATAAATGGGGGAAGCATGCTTTCAATGCCATCGGAGGATTATCAACTTATGGAACACTTGTCGCTGAGAAAGATTCATTAGATGCATTGCTTCCGGCTAATCCAGCTCTTGATTTTTTAGGCCCAACAAATATAATGGGAGGCTTTCAGGTATTAGGATACGGGATATCTGTTTTTGCAGACCTGGATAATGCTGAGGATTGGCTTGATACAGCTAAATATGCATATTTTGGGCTGACAGGACTTGCGGCAATAGGCAGCCTTTATTTCACTGATGAACTTAGAACAGTCGTAAATTTTTTCTCTCAGCTTACTGGCAATGGCATGATCATGGAACCAACAGGACTTTCTGCCCAACCTTTCTTGAGGTATGCTTTATGGGCAGCAAAGACAGGGTTCTCAGATGTGATGTACGAGTTCACCAAAAATTATCTGAGTTCCTATCAAGGGGACACTGCAAAAGATTTCTTCCTTTACATGAAGACAGCCCTTTATTCAGGTATAAGCAGAGGGCTTAACCCAATGTTCTATGCCAGCATACTGGCGGGCGCGGTAGAGGTTGCATCAGATCTTGGCAAGAAAACTCCTAAAGGCAAAAAATTTGATGATTTCCTGAATGCCGCAGAATCGATTGCAGGCCCGTTGATGATCTTATATGGAATAGGTCAAGGGGTGCTAGCTGCTTTTGGAGGAGGGTTCAATCCGGCATCATCACTTGAATCAATGATGCTTGGCTATGATCTTTGGGCAGCAGGAGACAGCCAGATGAAGAAAGGGCATGGCGGTGGGGATGATCATGGAAGCAGCCATGGCATAAGCCATGCTACTAATCATGGTGTTACACATTATGGGCCATCTGCAGGACAGAAGGTACATGAAGAAGATGAGGGAGATGAATACTCTTTAGATGACCTAAGAGATTACATGACAAGCAGGCAGCCACTAATGCGACCATACAGATTCGGCGAATTCGCTGAAAACACGTTGGAGTATCTCCTTGAAAACAGAGATGAAGTAGAGGATGTTGTTGAAATATTAGAAGAGGCAAGAGCTGAGAGAAGAGAGTTGATGCTTGAAGCGTTCATCGGAGCGGCACACATAAACAGAGAATATAGAGAAATCATTGAAGAGATTGAAGAAGGATTGGGAGGAGAGGATAATAGTGACGATGTAGGATCTATGCACCCAGCATCTGCGTCGTTAAAACCTGTTGTTCCAGTTTCTAGTAACCTATCAGGAACTAGAGGGCCTGCACCAAGACTAAGATACTCACTGACAGCGTTCAACATGTATATGACTTCAGGAAACGTCCAAGGCATGCAGCAGATACCAATATATGCATCGCAGACACTCCAGCATCTATCTGAGCAGCCGGATGATCTTGGTACAGTCGTAAGCATACTCTCCAAGGCTCCGGAACAAAGAAGAGATGCATTATTGAAGGCCATGGGAGAGACCGGGAACCATCAAGATATACTAGGCAATATCCGTAAGGCATTATCAAAGCCGGCACAGCCTACCGGCGCATCTGATGCTGCCGGACTATATAATGGCAAAGTCGGATATGAAGAATTCTTTGAGACGCATGAAACAGACGATAATCTAGGCAAGCTTGCAACAAGCGCTGTACAGATGTATAAGCAGCCAAACAAGGTCAGCGACAGGTTCAATACATATATGTTCCTGGTGAAATATGCAGAATCCCTTACAGAAGCAGGGGAGATAGACACCCCAGATTTAACTGTCCTAGAATTATACGGCATCATGCCTCCGAATGACAGAAGAATAAATTCTGTCATAGAAGAATACTGTGATTTCATGATGCCTATGGCATGGTTCGGGATTAGAACTATTCCACCAGATAGATTCGGAGAGGTTGAAGACGCAATGATCCAAGAAGCTTTCGGAACTGTTGTCGATATATATATAGACAGAAAGCTTGACATATATGATCCTTTCGTATCTATACTTCCAAGGGACCTGAGCGTTATCAAGAGGGTCTATTCTGCCATCAGTGATGAAGTATTCAAGAACTCTTTTGATGGACCAAAACAAGCAGCCTATACAAGTTTTGCACTTAGGATGAAAACTGCATATAAGCTAGAATAGTTACTCCGTAACATATCTCTTTTTTTAGGTTATATCAATCTGATCTACATTATTAATCCCTCTTTAGAAATATCTCTTCACGAAGTATGCAAGACATTAATTAACAATCATAGAACTATAAAAATAAAACAATAACAATAACCTTATTTTTTCTTCTGGTTTATCTTTGGCATTGGAAGATGTGAAGGAAGCTGCATCTCCTTTGCTACAAGAAGCGCTTCAATGTTGAGCCTGTGGAGCAGGTGGTTATAAACCTCTTCCAAGACGTCCTGAGGGAGCTTCTTCTTCTTGTCCCAGTCTGCAAGAGTCTCCTTGACTTTCTCCTGTGCGCCCATATAGACTATCTTGCCGTCAAGCTCTATTGTGCCGATACCTGGCTCATAGTTGACTTTGAAACTGAATGCGAATTCGATGCCTTTCTGTGTAGAAGAGCCCATAAGCTTCGCTTCTGTAACCTTGTTTAATGTGAGGTTGTTGTCTGCTTTTACCTTACCGGTAATCGCTTTGTCTTTGCTTGCGTTTATCCTTGTGTAATGAAATCCTATCAATGCCATGTTTGTATCACCTTTGGTATGTAACTTTTTTTGAGTATATTTAAAGATATCTGCAAACAGCCATCATAACAAAGATAGATCCGATAATGGCAATATCAGAACCATGTTGGTATAACCATTAAACCATACATTTAAAACTATAGATACCCATATAAATATTTTAATGAACATCTACAAGGTAGAGAAATGTCCGACATGCAGGAGCGAAAACATCAAGGAATCCGAGATGAATTTTTACCTGGAATGCAGAGCGTGCGGACAGATCTATGGAAGGATATGAACTAAAATAAAAAAATGCTTTTCCAGCGGTCCTTATTCTCTTTTTCTCCCTTTAACATGCTTGTTTATCAGGCTTATTTTTTCCACTGCTTTGCGTCTTCCAGGAATGTCTTTATGCCAGAATCTGTCAATGGGTGGCTGAACAGCTTTAGCATGACATCAGGAGGGACGGTGGATACGTCTGCACCGATCAGCGCGGCCTCTAGAATATGTGTCGGACTCCTTACACTGGCTACCAATATCTTAGTCTTGATAGAATAATTCTTGAATATCTCATGGATCTGCTCAATCAATCCCATTCCGCTTTCCCCAATATCATCAAGCCTTCCTACGAAAGGGCTGACATATGTCGCACCTGCTTTTGCTGCAATCAGTGCCTGAAGAGGCGAGAACACCAATGTGACGTTTGTCTTTATCTTCAAATCAGATAGCTTCCTCACAGCTTTCATACCTTCTGCATTCATCGGTATCTTCACTACGACATTCTTTGCCCATTTCGAGAACCTGATGCCGTCTTTCACCATGCCCTCTGCCGTCTCATCAATCGTCTCGACACTCACAGGCCCTTTTATGAATGAGAGTATCTCTTTTACTACAGTCTCATGATCCTTCCCTGCTTTCTTAATCAAGGAAGGGTTTGTTGTAACACCGTCTACAAGACCCATGTCGTTCAATCTCTTTATCTGCTGGACATCAGCAGTGTCAACGAAAAATTCCATTCAGCATCACCTTTCCTTTATTCAGCCTCACCTAGTTTAATTATTTTTCCATAAATATTAATATAAACTATCATGACTGCCTCAGATGACAAGCATAATATATCCTTTTGGATACCCTGTAGTCTCACATGAAGAATCTTTTGACTTGTCAATCTTGTATCTACATAATTCTACTGACGCGACTGATGGAATCATAGTGCATAACCGATATGAACCACTAGAATTCAATGCATCTAAATTAGAACTCCCTTATTTTCGCCTTGGCAGATCTATAGACATAGTTGATCTTCAAAACGGAGAACTGATAAATTATAAGGGTGTAGGCGCAGATGCTACTTTACCAATGCAGATACATCCATGGAAATGGTTCGAAGAAAAAGGAGGAAAATATATACAAAGCCATGAAAAGCAGCTATCTGCCAAAGTATGGGGGGCATTGACAGAAAGTGAATCTCAAGATGAATTTGCTAATGACTGCTATGCCTCAGCAGGCTTAAAATGTTCAGCTTTACTCAAATTCAACGTATTCCCTAAAGAACTAACTGAAAAGATAATTTCCATCGAAGGAGGCGAATTTACATATCCGGCGTCTCAACTAAAAAGGAAGCTTGATAAGACAAACATCCGTTTCAATATGCCAGAGGCCAAACTAGTGTCAAGAGCCATAGACCAAGCGGCACTAGCTGAGATTGATGCACAGTTCATATCGGCACAGATAGGATATGCTTCAGTCGGAAAGACTTTCTTCATCATAGGCGGACTTGATAAAAACAGGTATATAGATGGGTCTTTCACTGACAACGGCAATTGCGCCATCCTGAAATACAACCATAAGACAACACAATTTATGATAAAGAAACTTGTCACTACTTCCGCAGATATCTTTTCATCCACACAAAGAAATTATTACCTTTCATATCTAAGTGAATTGACAGGGCATGATTTCTTCAGAACCGCATTCCCTAAATCCCTGGATGAGCAGCTCAGAGACTATGCACATCAAAACAAAAACTTATAAACAAACCAATTTCCATAATTCTAATGAAAAAGCTATACCTATTCATCTTTATTCTGCTCATACTGCCACTAAGCTTTGCAAAATCAGGAAGCCTTAAACTTCTTGCAGTAACTGATCCTGACGGAGCAAATCCAAGGGGAAGCTTTGCTGACCTATACCTGGAGATAAAACCCGGCAGCGGAAGAGTATTCATGGACAGCTTCCCGCTCTCAAAGATAGATACCCAGATATCAACCAGATTCGCAAAAGAAGTTGCGTGCAATTTCCTTGAGAAAGACTGCAGCAAATATGATTTCTTCTATACCATCAGGAGCAGCAGCGCAATAGTAGGCGGACCAAGTGCAGGAGCTGCAGTGACTGTCCTTACAATATCTCTCCTTGATGACCTTCCACTGGATAAATCAGTCGTGATCACTGGGACAATCAATACCGGCGGGATAATCGGGCCTGTAGGAAGCGTCATACCAAAATCTGAAAAGGCAGCTGAAGAAGGAATCAGGAAAATACTCATCCCAAAATATTCTGATGTGAATGAGACAAACATCACAAAGATAGAGGCAAGCTATGATGTAGATATAATCGAAGTATCGCAGCTCACTGAAGCGATATATCATTTCACCGGAAAGAATTTCAGCAGGAAGGGAGATGTCGAGATAGACATGGCATATAAGGGAAAGATGAAGGAGATATCTGAGGAGCTGTGCCAAAGAGCACAGATTCTCTCCAAAGAAGCATACCCAACATATGAGAACAACACTGCATTCACCCTTATGAACAGCGGCCTTAGCAAATTAGATGAAGGAAACTACTATAGCGCTGCAAGCTTCTGCTTCGCTTCCAGCTTCCAGTTCGGACAGAAGAAGATAAAAGACCTTTCAGTCACAGAGCAGCAACTTAGAGCACTCATCTATGAAGGGATGAGACGGAATGAGGAATTCAAGAACTTCACGCAGAAAAAGAGCATAAATACGATAACTGACCTTGAGACTTATATGGCAGTGATGGACAGGGTAGAGGAATCCAATGACAGATTCATAGAAGCAATAAAGTCTCTGAATGCAAGCATAAACAGCAGCATCTATCACTATTCTTATGCTACTGAAAGGCTGAACAGTGCCAAATCATGGTCTAGATTTTTTGGAGAAAAAGGAAAGAAATTCAATTTTGACAAAGAGGAACTGGCAGTCTCCTGCCTGGCAAAAATCTCTGAAGTAGAAGAGAGGATACAGTATATTGAATTATATCTTCCGTCAGGAACAAAGGATGCGAAAGAGAGCGTCGAGAGGGCTTATAAGGACCATAACAATGGAGATGAGGAGATGTGCCTCTACGAAGCCAGCCTTGCCAAGGCCAGGATCAATCTCATACTGAACAGCATCTCGATAGACCCTGACCATATAGAAGAAGTCATCGAAGATCGGGCACATGCAGTGAGGCAGATGCTCGCAAGACAGAAAGAGAGAGGGATATTCCCAATCGTTGCATACAGCTACTATGAATATGCAGATTCCCTAAAATCAACGGATGAATATTCTGCATTATTATATCTTGAATATTCGCTGGAACTAGGAAACCTTGACATATATTTCGAGAAGGAAAAAACTAAGATGCCTTCAATCGAGCTCCCTTATATAATCCTTTTCATATGCGGGTTTGTGCTAGGGTGCTGCATCACGCTCTTGATTGTCAAGAGACCCCAGAAGAGAAAGAAATAGCTTTTTTTAGGATACTTTTATAAATACTTTCCAACTCCAAGAGGATATAGCCGAGCATGAGAGATTAGCAATAACATGGGCTTTCATGCACACTGCAAAGGCGATAAAGATGCAGTAAAGCAATTCTTTGACTTTACTAGCAGGAGAAACAAAAATGACAGAAGAGCAATTATTAGTGCCAAATGACCTTTACCTAAAGGCAGGCATACACATAGGAACAAAGTTCAAGACAAGGTTCATGTCTGAGTTCATCTATAAGACAAGGCCAGATGGGCTTTCAGTCCTGAATGTACAGAAGATCGATGAAAGAATCAAGATGATGGCAAACCTGATGTCACAGTATGAGCCGCATGACATCCTAGTCGTCTCAAGGAGAGAGAACGGATGGATGCCAGTAAAGCTATTCGCAAAGATCACAGGCGTCAAGGTATTTGCAGGAAGATATCCACCAGGGATATTGACAAACCCAAACCTCAAGAACTACTTTGAACCAAAATTAATTGTTGTCACAGATGCATGGCCAGACAGGAATGCAGTCGAAGACGCAATAAAGATCGGAGTACCTCTAATTGCACTATGCGACACCAACAACCAGGCAAACAACATCGACCTAGTCGTCCCATGCAACAACAAGGGGAAGAAAAGCCTAGGGCTACTCTTCTACATCGTTGTTGTCGAGATGATGAAATCAAAGGGACAGTACAAAGAGAGCGACTTCAAAGGAAAACTTGAAGAGTTCATGGCTGATTGATAGCCAATTTTTTAATTTTTATATCTGGTTCTTTAGGATAATGAACCTGCTAAAAGTAGATTGTTTTCACATTTAGACAAACAGAAACTAAACTATAACTCAGTTAGTTATCTTTACTAAATTTTTTAACAAAACTTAGGAACCTAGATGTATCCAATATCCTAATCTTTTTAGGAAATCTAAGATTATCACATGCCAAGGTATATTCTCTTATGAAATCTATGTTGGTAGACATATTATTAAACTTCTGCAGTGCATCGTAATAGCTTTGCTCATCAGGTTTCTCTATCACCACATCCCCTTTTTTAATTATGTAACTGCCAAGACTGTCAAATGGGACAGTTATCTTCTCAGGAGACAATACAGAAATCTTTGCTTCTGTTTTATACTTATCAATCAGCTGGTTGTTCTTATATGCTGTATTGAAAT
>JAMPXQ010000026.1 GCA_023701075.1 Candidatus Woesearchaeota archaeon | reverse complement strand
TTGATTACAAGTTCAGCAAGAATTCCATGAGAGAATACTGCAGGTGTGGAAGCGAGAGCTGCAGGAGATATATCAATGATTTATGAACTCTTAATGGTATATGAGAATCTACATCAATCTACTACTATTATGCTATAGCTCGAATTCATCTATGAAACCCAATATGTATTGATATTTCTCCAGGTACTTGAAACCTTTGTCTGTGAGAGTTATATATTTCCCTGTTTTTTTTTCAATCACCTCTCTCACCAGCTCTTTTTGCAGGAGCTCTGAGAAATATTCCGAGAAGCTCTGGGATGAGATGTTTGAATACCTCAAGAGAGGAGTTATCTTTATAGAGTTCTTATTGTCCTGGATTATCTTTAGGATGGCATAGATTATCTCCAATCTATCTCTTTTTTTTGCCATTGCCTAACCTCTTTTGGACCCTTGAGAATACCCAGAAGAAAACACCTGTAGAAAGCAGGTTGAGAGGTATATGGAGCTCTCTTGCTATGAGCCCCCTCATCATGGTCACTGTATTTATGCACCAGAAGATGAACAGCAGGATGTAAGTCATATTGTTTTGGGTCATCAGCATCTCATGCTTTGTCTTCCTGAAATTGAGCGACATCATCACCAATGAGATCAGGAATACAGCCAGCTGGAATGAGAGCATAATCAAAGGCGACCTAGTGAGGAATACAACAATTGACGCAGCGATTGCAACGCCATGCATTACAATATCCAATCTCTTGCCATCGCCTTTCATCTCTTTCACAATGAGTGCCATTATCAAAGATAGAATGGCCATTGTGCTGAAGTAGCTTATGAATATAAGATTTATAGGCATGAGCATGAATGGGAAATAAAATGAGAACAGCTCTTTTGAGAGCGGGAACATCAATTGCACAAGCCTGAAGATGTATGACAATGAGAAAAACAGGAATATGTTCCTGAAATGGAATATGCCCTTATGCCTGCTTAGGTCATAGAGCTCTTTTGTCTTGAAATAGATTATGAGTGACATTGTCACGACCAAGAGCACGTATATCAATTCTATCACAAGGAACTCAATAGGCGGACCAATATGCCCGATTCTTTCTATCATATCATTAATCATCACTATATAATATATAAATCATGTGGACGCAAAGTGCACATCTCCTGTCGTTCTTCTTTTTAAACAATTCAGCAGTCTTAAGAATAATCAGGAAGATACCTGATGCAAACTATGGAGGAAAGAAAGATGAAAAAGACAATAATATTTGGACTTGCTGCACTCATGCTGATTGGGATAGTGGCAGCAGGGATGCCTGTGATGGGACACATGCTAGGCATGGACACTGCAGGGAATGATGCTGTCAGGACAGCGATAGAGGACAAAGATTTCGGTGCCTGGAAAGAAGCAGTCACTGCAACGCTTACTGAAGAGAATTTCAATGCTATCATTGAAAGACATATAGTGATGTCAAAAAGGATGCAGATGAACCAAGATATTAGAGATGCAATAGACTTAGGAGACTATGATGCATACAAAGCAGCAGCGAAGGATGCCGCGAATTCTGAGATACTGACTGAAGAAGAATTCACAAAGCTTACCGAGATGCATGAGGCAAGGCAGAATGATAATATATCTGATGATTGGCCAAAAGATAACATCCCACCAATGAACGGCCAAAGAGGTTCTTTTAGGAGGAGAGGATGATCCTCTTCCTTATTTTTTTTGATATTGGAGCTTTTTTAATCTTGGGGCAGTAATATGGTATCTTTTAGAATCCCTATCGGAAAATCACTCCGCAAAAAACAGTGGTATGAGATAACTGACCTTGATGACATTGAACTATTGGTCATGGAAAAAGAGCTTGAAGAATATGACTGATGAAAATGGACGTTACGTCCACATTGCTTTTAAAGGATGAAAAAGGAACAGGTAAAGATGGGAGAGATAGCATATAATTTATATCCTAGGGAATATGCATCAATCGGAGATAATGATGAAAGATAATAATAACAGGCTGCCTTTGGTATCTTTGAATGATGTATGGAAGATATATCGGATGGGAGAAGTTGATGTCCCGGCCCTTAGAGGAGCCACAGTAGATATCTATAAAGGTGAATTTGTCGCGATAATCGGGCAGTCAGGCAGCGGAAAGAGCACAATGATGAACATGGTAGGATGCCTTGACATGCCATCAAGGGGGACTGTCATGCTCAAATCACATGACATATCAAAACTTTCTGAATCAGACCTCTCTACCCTTAGGGGAAAGGCTGTAGGATTCATCTTCCAGCAGTACAACCTCATACAGAACATGACTGCTTTTGAGAATGTCATGCTGCCTCTAGAATTCCTTGAGATTGATGAACATGAGGCACAGGCGAAGGCAAGGAAAGTCCTGGAGAGCGTAGGTCTGCATGACAAGATGTATCATCTCCCTTCACAGCTTTCAGGAGGGCAGCAGCAGAGAGTATCAATCGCAAGGTCGCTTGTGACTGACCCGGAGATAATACTTGCAGACGAACCTACAGGAGCGCTTGACAGCGTCACAGGGAGGGAAGTGCTTTCAACACTGCAGACTCTCTGGAAAAAAGAAGGAAAGACAATAATCATGGTCACGCACGACTTGAACCTGGCGAGATATGCGCAGAAGCATGTCGAACTAAAAGACGGGAAAGTCGTCGATATCAGAGAAAACAATAACATTATCTATTCAGATAAAAGGTGAAACCGAATGAAAAAACACTATATCTTATTTGCATTGTTCCTTTTGGCTATATCAGCAGCATTTGCAGCAGGGCAATCCATAGCAACAGATGCTATCACTGATGAAGCAGTGTCCATATCACTCTTGAACCAGGACCCTGACCCTGCAATCTCAGGAGATATTGTTGAGATAAGACTAGGGATAGAGAACCTGGGGCAGAAGACTACTGGTGAATATATCTTGGAATTCAAGCCAGAATATCCTTTTGAAGCAATGCAGGGTGAGATATATCAGCTCAACCTAGGCGAAATCTCTTCCCAGATAAAAGGGAACAACAAGATGACTGCGAAATTCAAGGTCAAGATAAACAAGGATGTCATTGCAGGCACATATAATATTGCGCTCCTTGCATATGAGAAGGATGGGACAAATCTCCCAACGACAAGGCTCTTTGGCATAGATGTAGAGAGCAGCGAGAATGCTGAGATAATCTATATAGACCAGGTGGAGTTGATTCCAGGACATATAACGCCTCTCACTTTCACGATAAATAATGTCGGTTCTACGCCTTTAAGAGACCTAACATTCAAATGGGAGAATGAGGATGACATAATCCTTCCTGTAGGTTCTGACAATACAAAATATATCAAGTATATCGATGTGGGAGAGAGCTCTGAACTGAAGTTCGATGTTATCGCGAGCGCAACTGCAGATCCTGATCTCTATAAGATGGACCTATACCTTACTTATGATAATCCAGTCAGCGGAGAAGAGACGCAGATACAGACAAAGGCAGGGATTTATGTAGGAGGGGCGACTGATTTTGATGTCGCTTATTCAGGAGTCTCAAATGGCGAATATTCTTTCTCCATTGCAAATATCGGGAGTGTCGCTGCAAGTTCAGTGACAGTGAAGATACCCTCTCAGGCCGGATGGAAAACAACAGGAAGCAGTTCAGTGATAATAGGGAACCTGAATGAAGGGGATTATACTGTCGCAAGCTTCGCTCTCCAGCAAGCCTCAAGGAACATGACCAGCATGCAGAGGACTGGGGTTGCAAGGACAAATAGTGGCAGTGGAAACCAGAGCGCTCAGCCAGCAGGCCAGGGTGCGTCTTCTCTTAAGATAGAGATAATATATACTGATTCCAGGGGGAATAGGAATACTGTTACTAAGGAAGTTCCTGTCTTTGCATCAACTTCTGCAGGCACGAATCTTGCAGCAACAGGATATGGCAGCAGCGCAAGAAGCAGGCAGAGCCAGAACATCTTCCTAACTATCTGGAACAATGGCAAATGGATATTCTTAGGGCTTGTGATATTCATCATGTATCTAGGATTAAATAAAAAATATAAGAAAGGGAAGATGAAAGATCCGGACTATACCATGAAACAGATGCTTGGCGAAATGTTCCAGAAGAAAAAAATAAAGAGATGAGTTTGAGGAATCCAGATGAGACTAAATAAGATAATTAGGCACGCCCTAAATATGGTGCTCCATGCTAAACTCAGGAGCTGGCTCACAATACTTGGAATAGTGATTGGTGTAGGCGCTGTCATATCTATAGTCTCACTTGGAGAGACGATGCAAAAGCAGATAAGCTCTCAGCTTGGAGATTTGGGCGGAGACCTCCTGACCCTTAGGGCAGGCGCATCAAGAGCGTCTTTCTTTGGTCCTGGAAGAGAAGGTGGTGGAGGAGGTGCAAGCGCTGTCTCTACTGAAGATGAGATTGTCCTAGATAAGACCGATCTTCAGGTATTGAAATCTGTCAGCGGGATAAAATCCATAGATACCCAGATAAGCGGCCAGGCAGACATTTATTATGTTGCTGAAAAAGGCAGTGCGAGCGTGGTTGGAGTAGAAGAGGCTACGTGGGCAACTGTGACTACAAGCAAGATTGCAGAAGGGAGGATGCTAGGGCCTGCTGATACAAATGTAATAGTAGTAGGCGGAAGGATAGCTGACGGTTTCTTTTCTAGGCAGGTAGGGCTCAACCAGCTTATCACTATTGAGGATAGGCTTTTTAGGATCGTAGGGATACTTGATGATACCAGCAGCTCTATCTATATGCCTATAGATTCTGCATATGCAATACTTGAAGACAAGGACAAGGATGAATTCGATACTATAATAATACAGGTGAAAGATGAAGATGCAATCAATTCGACAATGGCAAGCATCGAATATAAGCTTGCGCAGAAGAGGCATGTTCTAGGGAAGAAATATGATTTCACATTGACTTCAAACAAGGCAGTGCAGGCCCAGAGGTCAGAGATGATGGGTTCCATGACTACGTTCCTCACTGCGATTGCAGCTGTAGCTCTCCTTGTAGGAGCAGTAGGCATCGCGAACACCATGTTCACATCAGTTTTGGAGAAGACAAAGGAGATAGGCATCATGAAAGCCATAGGCGCGAGGAACTCAGACATACTCAAGATATTCCTCATACATGCAGCGCTCATAGGACTCATAGGGGGGATACTAGGGCTTGCATTAGGTTATATATTATCAGGGATATTGCCTTCTCTCATGAGCAGTTCAGGAGGAGGGCCTTTTAGCAGGTTCGGGTCAGGGGACGCCATAATAAGCCTCAATAGTGTAGTACTTGCGATAGGGATATCAGTCATAATTGGGATAGTCGCAGGGACAATCCCTGCTGTTCAGGCGTCAAAACTGAAGCCGGTCGATGCGCTTAGGTACGAATAGATAGCAGAAGCATTTGAGATTATTTTTACTATTTATTAGTGGTTAAAATGATAACATTTAAATATGCTTTAATTTTTTGAACCTCATGGTTTTAGAGTTTATAATCTATTCAGAAAAAAAAGCAAATGAGTTAATAACTTCAGAAGATTTTGATCCTTTAAATTTTGGAGAACATTATTATCTAGGCATCAGCAGGACTTATATGCTCATGGAAGTAGATAATGCAGGAAGAACCGTAAACACGTTCAATGGTTCCATGCTTGTCTCTATGGATTCAACTTTCGAATCGCTGATCCAATATGGCCATCACCTTATCACTGGTCGGGATCTAGGCCAATATCAAGCTTATATCGGCAACCTATATAGAAATAATGAACGAATCTGTGAGCTGATCAGGAATTTGAAGAAGCCTGACCTGCAAACCATAAGCAATCAATTGGATTTGCCTTATGACACACTGATATATTATCTAGCTAAATTTAAGGATAAGCCAATCAATGAGCAATATCTATCAGCAAAGACTCTTGAATTAGGATGTGGATATGGTGAATTATCTGTAGCGCTAGGTTTGTTAAAAGGAGTCTTAAATAAGATTGATACAAGAAATGAATATCCTATACACACAGCAGTTGATATGAATAACCTAACTATCTTATATGATTCATTCACACCTTTTTTAGGCTATAACGTTAAAGGATACAAAGACCAAAAAGATTATGGTGTTGCTTTAGCGTTAAGAAGGCTTGAGATATTATTGAACCCAAAATTGGTCGATCTCTATGCTGAAAAGGTCACTCTTGATGATAATGGCAACCTGCCTTTGTCTTTATCACATCTTAGAAGAGGTTTTCATATTGTCTTCAATGCAGCAGGCGACGATGCTTCCGGAAGCATCATACCTTCATCTACAGCTGATGTTTTTAACACAGCTTGTCTTTGAATTATGGCACATAATCATTTATCTATAAGGATTATGCAAGCCTTATGGCATTCCCTGTAGGCATGCCGGAATTCAGGCTGTCATATATCGACTTATAGCCTTTGAGCGCAAGCGTCTTCTCATCAGTGATTATCTCTATCTGTATAGTGCCTTCCTTCACCATGGGGACGATCTCGGACTGCAGGGACTTTGAACTGCACAGCCTAAGAAGTGTTGCAGCGTCCCCTGAAATCCTAAGGTCAGGCTTTGCATCGCTTTCCTTAACAATTGGGACATTGTCCTCAATTATCACTGAATATGTGTCTTTTGTGTCTGATACGATGAATTCAATGACAGGCGGCTCTCCGCTCAGTGGCTCATCATGCAGCTTATATCCTCCCAGCTCATTCACTATGTATTCTACATGATCATCTCCAACCTTCCCTTGTCCCATTGTCACGTTGCTCTCGGCCTGCTGGATCGGCGGTCTTTCCATCTGCGGCTTCTCCACGTTTGTCGGAGAGAGGATGAAAAAATAAGTGTACAATAGGAATGCTATCAATAATATTGTGATGAATGTGAATATAGGGAATTTCTTTCTTGCTAGGGCTTTTTTTATATGCTCCTCTGACCAGCCTGCCTCTATCAGTTTCTTCCTTATCTGTGACTCAGGGACTTTATGTCTCCTGGCTTCCTTGACATAATCTCTCAAGTCTTTCTCTGGCATAGAATATATGCTTTGCATTTTGGTTTAAATAATTTGCTTTAGGATAATAGGGATTAGGAATTATAATTTCTGTTCATCAAAATATCTTTTTTACAATACTTTTTTAAACGTCTCATAGTAATCATGTTGGATGAATGCAAAAAACCCACTGTTCACAATCTTCTTTACAGCTCTCATAGATATGCTCGGTATCGGGATAGTCATCCCTGTCCTAGGTCATCTATTCATGGATGCTAATGGGATACTCCCCGGTGAATATGCTCTGTCATTTCGGACATTGATGCTTGGCATACTCATTTCGGTATATCCGCTTGCACAGTTCTTTGGAGCGCCAATCCTTGGAGCGCTGTCTGATAGATATGGGAGAAAGAAAATACTTTTGATATCACTTTTTGGGACTTTCATAGGCTATGTCCTTTTTGCATACGGCATACTTACGAGAAACATCACGCTCCTTTTTGCCAGCAGGATACTTGACGGATTCACAGGAGGGAACATCTCTACAATCATGTCTGCCATAGCAGACATAAGCAAGCATGAAGAGAAGGCAAAGAATTTCGGGCTCATCGGCATGGCTTTTGGATTAGGCATAATATTTGGGCCGGTGATTGGGGGATTCTTGGCTGATAATACACTAGTATCATGGTTCAACCCAAGCATACCTTTCTTTTTTGCAGCGCTACTAAGCCTTATCAATTTCGCACTTGTCATCTTCAATTTCGATGAGACACTAAAGACTGTGTCGCATACTGAGGTAAGCCTCCTTACAGGGTTCAAAAATATCGCCAAGGCTATGAGCATGCAGAATGTAAGGACGATGTTCATTGTAGTATTCCTGATAACTTTCGGCTTCAATTTCTATACGCAGTTCTTCCAGGTATATCTTATTGAGAAATTCAGTTTCACGCAGGTGCAGATAGGCTCTCTTTTTGGGTATATGGGGATATGGATTGCACTCACACAAGGATTTGTGACAAGGGCGCTCTCAAAAGTCATGAAGCCAGAGACAGTGATAAAATTTTCAATCCTGATGCTTGCCATAAGCGTAAGCCTTCAGTTGCTCCCAAAAGTGCCTTTCTATTTTTATGTCATAATACCTTTCATCGCACTTTCAAACGGGATAACCTTCCCTAATACAACTGCAATAATCTCTAATCTTGCAGGAAAGGAAAGCCAGGGAGAGATACTAGGGATAAACCAGAGCATCCAGAGCCTTGCCATGGCAATCCCGCCTATAATCGCAGGGATAATATCCGGCATCTTCATCGGTCTTCCAATGATCGTCGCAGGGATATCCATCGCTGCTGCATGGGCAGTATTCATCACAATGTATTCAAAGAAGAAAGAGATTTTTCATGAGGTCTAATTCGGCCTGTTAGGCAAGCGTTTTTCAATGGTGCTTGTCCTAAATCCTCTATCATATGAGACATTGTTTTTTGGAGGCGGCGTATAAGCTGCTGCAAAATTTGTCTTTCCAAGAGGCATATTGATGATATTTTCTCCCTTGTCCCTAGCTTGGACTATCTTACTAACCAGGTCTTCTTGGTAGAATGGTGAAGGATCATCCAGCTGGAAATTCTGCACGCCTGCAACATATATCTTTGCATTTCCCGGCAGGCAAATGCCATTCACTGTATCAAACATTATCCATCCGGGTGTTATGTCTTCATCATAGAAATTCCATTGCTTTGGCCTGTCCAGATATCCTGTCCTTGTGATGTTGTCCTTGAGCGAGTGCGTCCTCCTAAGATATTCCACTATCTGCTCGTTCCTCCTTAGCGCACCATCATTAACTATCTTTGCAATCCCTTTATAGGGGTCATGTTCCCCCTCAAAATTAATCTGGGCCAACCTTATGGAAGTATGCGGCAGAGGCAAGAGCCTATATTCAGTATAAAGGAGATAGAATGAAGGCATCTCTATAGGCTGCGCCATTACAGGCAGCGTGCCAAATATCTGTGTGACAGGCGAGGAGAGTACCATGAATCCTAAAATCAATAAGTTATATTTAAAAGCTGAGTATAGTATTCGTTAGTTTTAAAATAGCTAAACAATAAAATTTACGAAAACTCACTTTGCATTATATTTAAATCACTCTGATGCCTATAGGCTTTTCCTGACCATATCTAAGAATTCACTTGCAGCATCTGTCCTTATAGCATAGCAATATGATTCCACTGCACTTTTTGGCATATAAGAGAATATACGGATATTTTTTCCCAGCATCACATCACTTATGTCGTTATACGTGAATCCCCATCTTAGGTTATATGTCAGCAGAGACATCGCTTCTTTATCCATTATCGGAAGGATGCATCTCCTCTGCAGGCCAGAGGTTTTGGCTATGATATCTATGCTCTGACTGCAGCCTGCTATTTCTGAATATGCCTCTGCAACAGTCTTTTTCTTATATGCCCTAAAGTATGAGCTGTCATCCATGCTTTCACGGACAAGGCCATTCTCATCAGCCCATGCAACTAGTCCATCAGTCTCTTGTGCACCTGCAATCAATATCATATTTTCTCTTCTGTTTAATTCTAAGATATACTGCTGCTCATCCACAGAGACATACATGCGGACAGTGTTTTCATGCTTTGGCATCTGCTATCATCTGTATGAATGCAAAGGAGCGCATTATTAAAATTATTTTTTTGTTGATACGTTTGCATGCAATGGATAAAACTTAAATATCCATCCTCCATTTCAGGTAAGATGCAGAAAAAGATAGGGTTCTCGCTCATTGCCATTGGTCTACTTGCAATATTCTTCATCGTATTCTTGAGGATACGGGAAATCGAGGCCATAAATATCATAATTGCAAAAAATGACGGCTCGTGCTACCTTGATGACGGCACATGCCTTCATGATACCCATAGTGTCTGGCCATATGTCCTTGCAGGGACTATAATGGTCATTGTCATATGCATAGGGATATATCTTGTCTTCCAAGGAAGAGTCGAAGTCGAAAAGATCCCTCTACGGAAAAAAGTCCTGTTGGACGGGGATGAGAAGATAGTATATGACAAGATAATAGGGGCCGAAGGGACTGTCTTCCAAAGCGAGCTTGTCGAAAGGACCGGGATGACAAAGGTTAAGATAACAAGAATCTTGGATAAGCTTGAAGGCAAGGGCATCATAGAGCGCAAGAGACGTGGAATGACTAATGTAGTCATATTGAAATAGTCACTTTCTAGTAGAAACATTTAAATATATCTGGTTTTTGTTTTGTGTCATGGCAAAACCAAGATTACAGAATGTTGAATTAACAAAAGAAGGTATAGATGGATTGGCCCATAAATTGAATGAGATGCTAGCTGAGAAAAATTATTTTCCAAATGCTAATTATGTATTTGAATACGGTGAAACTCATTCCATAAATACCCATCCAGGGCTTGTTTCTACACCTGTAAATGTATATGTAAGCTATCCTGGTGAAAAAATCATTGAGTCCTTAGTCCATTTTTTTGGAGGCAGAACTCCAGTATATACACTTGATCTGGTAGCACCGGATGAGGATACTGGCGCTACATTCAGAAAAGCAAATCAACCTAAATTATATCTAAGAATTGATGAACATACTGATAAATATTACCCTGCAATAAAGGCTCAATTTGCAGAATTCGCAAAAGGATATAAGAATCTTCTTTTAGGTTGATGTTAAACATCATCTTATTAAATATTGATTTCTAATAATTCTGTTTGGAGGTGCATAACTATGTGCAGTTCATGCGGTTGCTCAGAAGCAAAGCCAAAAGGCAAGAAAAAGAAGTGAGTTTCATGCCATTGAAACTTTTTCTTTTTGTTTCTCGTCTATCATTGAAACTAGTTGCATACAATGTTTATTAAGCAGTATCACATTCATTTCCTGCATTGAAACATAAGTTGTTTGAAAAAAAAACAAAAATAAAACAAATCGATAATACAAACAATAAAACAAAAGGTGAAGATGAATGGAACTAAAGATCGAAGGGATGCACTGCAATAGCTGTGTGATGCTGATAAAAGACGTACTTGAAGAGGCCGGTGCTTCTGATGTCAAAGTGATGATAGGGAAAGCCAGCTTTGACAAATTGGACGTGAAAAAAGCAAAAGAGCTCATTGTTGCTGAAGGATACAAGGTGAAATAGATGAAGACGAAAATCTATGTGCCGGACATCGAATGCGACAGCTGCGTCAAGCTGATTTCAAGGAAGCTAAAGAATGTGCAAGGCATTTCCAGTACTAAGTTCTCTGATGACTCTGTTGAGATATCATATGATGATGGCATGGTGAAGACTGATCATATAATAAACACTATCAAAGATGCAGGGTATAGGGCAAGCACTGAGCCGTTTGACAGAAAGACGCTAGGTGAGAGATGGAAGGAATTCAGAGAACTCAAGCATAAATATGATATAGAGAGGACCGGGCTCAGCTATGTAGTATATGCATTTTTCATACTTGCTGCAATCGAAGCAGTTGCATATTTCGGTTTTTTTAGTGCAATACCTAATTTTTTCAAGGATTATGGGATATGGTTGTTTTATCTCAATCTAAGCGTTGTCACATTAGGCGCTGCCACATGGCATTTCCTTGCGTATAAAGGAAAAGTCACATGCATGACAGGAATGATGATTGGGATGACATTCGGGATGCAGGCAGGGATGATGCTTGGTGCAGTAATCGGAGCCACGAATGGTTTCTTCATCGGATCCATGGTGGGGATGCTTGTAGGCAATGCTGTAGGGATAATCACAGGGAAGAGCGGAGGGGTCATGGGTGTCATGCAAGGCATGATGTCAGGCCTCATGGGAGGCACTATGGGGCCGATGATAAGCCTCATGATGTTTTCAGACCACCTGCTGCTTTTCATGCCGTTCTACATGATCATCAATGTCGCAATACTTGCCGGCTTCTCATACATGATGTATGAAGAAGTCGTAGAAGGGAAGATGGTGGAAAAGAACCCTATAGATTTTTGGACATTCATCTCAGGCTGCATAATATTCACAGCTGTCATGGTTACCATAATGATACTAGGGCCTAAATCATTATTGTTTGGAGGGATTTAAGATGAAAAATGCTATAATTGGAATCGCAGCAATATTTGTTGCACTAGTGGTACTTATCTCAGCGAAGAATATGCTCAGCGGAAATGTCCCTAATCCTGCAGGCAATGATAATCCGATAAATAATGCAGAAGTGCCTGTGAATATAGGCAACGCTCCTAGCATCAATGAAAACGGAGAGCAGGAAGTGATACTGAAATATGTGAACTATAAATATGAGATGTATCCCTCTACCTTAAGGAAAGGGATACCAGTAAGATTGGAAGTTGACCTA
>JAMPXQ010000156.1 GCA_023701075.1 Candidatus Woesearchaeota archaeon | reverse complement strand
TGATTTAGAGCATTATACCAATATTGCAAAAACTGAATTGGTCAAGTTAGATGTCCCAAGCGATGATCTAGGAACATTATGCAAAAAGCCATTTTCGATTTCAATCCTAGGATTACTCAAATGAGCAAGATCGTCTACAATGCAGAAAGCCTAAAAGTGATGACCCTTTTTGAGAATGTGACTAGGGTCAGGTTAAAAGATTATTTTTTAGACGACAATGAGCTGATGAATTTTGTCGTCGATGAAGTGATGCTCGGCAAGGCTATCGGAAAACAGGCAGCAAATGTGAAGAAGCTTGAGGCCATGTTTAAGAAGAAGATCAAGATCGTCGGTTTCAACCCAAGCCCAAGGAAGTTCCTTAAAAACCTCCTGTACCCGCTGCAGGTCGAGGTCGAAGGAGAAGAAGAGACCTTGATGGTCAAGGCCAATGACGCGAAAACAAAGTCGTTTGTCATCGGCAGGAATCAGGCAAACCTCAAGAACAACCTTGAGATTTTGAAGAAATATTTCAAAATAAACGAGATAAAGGTCATATAAAATGAGCAAAAAAACAAATGGATTAAATGCAGGTTCAACATTAGTGAATAGAAGGTCAACAGGAAGGTGGCATGATACCAAGTATAAGAGAAGAGTTCTTGAATCAAAGAGAAAATCTGATCCACTGGGCGGAGTCTCACAGGCAAACGGAATTGTCATCGAGAAGACCCAGGTAGAAAGGAAGCAGCCACATTCAGGTCTTATCAAATGCGCAAAAGTGCAGCTTATCAAGAATGGAAGGCAAGTGACCGCATTCCTGCCAGGAGACGGCGCAACAAAGTTTGTAGATGAGCACGACGAAGTCATGATAGAATGCATCGGCGGAGCTAAAGGAAGAAGCAAAGGAGACATCCCAGGTGTCAGATGGCAAGTCATCAAAGTGAATGACCAGTCACTCCAGGCACTGAGATATGGTAAACTAGAGAAGGCTAGAAAGTAAAATGGTTAAAGCATTCAACAGATGGAGCACAGAAGAGATCAAAGTCAAAGATTTGGGGCTACAGAGATATATTTCACTGACACCTAAAATCGTCCCAAGGACCAATGCAAGGTATGCCGGCAACAGGTTCCATAAGAGCAAGACGTTCATCGTCGAAAGACTTATGAACAAGCTGATGGTCTCCGGACACAAGTCAAAGAAACACCTGATTTCTTCAGGAAGGAACACAGGAAAAGCACTTTCTGCTTACAAGCTTGTTGAAGACGCATTCACAATCATAGAAAAGAAGACTGGAAAGAACCCAATCGAAGTCTATGTGACTGCTGTAGAGAATGCTGCACCAAGAGAAGAGATAATCACAATCGAATATGGTGGAGCAAGATATCCAAAGGCAGTAGAGATGGCACCTCAGAGAAGGATCGACCATGCTTTAAGGCTCATGGTACAGGGTGTCTACCAAAAGTCATACGACCAGAAGAAATTGGCTGTCGATAACCTTGTAGAAGAGATAATAAATGCCTACAACAGATCAACTGCTTCAGCAGCAATCGCAAAGAAGCTTGAGATGGAAAGGCAGTCAGACAGTTCTAGATAAACCTAATTTTTTTTATTGCATCTTCTTGATGTTCTTCAAGTGTCTTTTGACAGCACTATGCTCTTTGAAAGAGTTATGTTCCATAAGACCGTATCCTTTTGTGACCAGTATCTTGAACATGATAGGAGATATGATTGTTGTGAGCAGTGTCATCAAGACTACTGAAGCATAAATCTCCTGAGAGATGAACCCCTGATTCTGCGCGATCAGAACTGCAAACAGCTCTGTAGCGCCTCTAGGGTTTAGCCCCCAGCCTATCAATACGCCTTCAGAGACAGGCTCACCACAGAACTGGTTCCCTAAGATACTGCCCAGCAGTTTCCCTGCCAGAGCAATCCCTGTCAACACCAATCCAAAAGGTATGTTCTGAGAGATCAATGAAAGGTCTATACTAAGCCCTATCCAGATGAATATGAGAGGATGGAAGACACTTGCATTGAATAGATCTAGTGCCTCTACTATATGCTCTTCTTCATAGTACAGCTTATCCTTCACAAGCTTATCTTTGAGGAGGAGCCCTGCGATGAGCGCTCCTATTATAGGGCTTATCTTCAAAAGCTCGCTTGCTGTAGTCATAATCAAAAGGGTCGTGAAGGCAACGCCAAAATAATCTATCCTCCTTGCGTTTTTCCCTATGATCCTAAACAGCCAATCTACTATGTAAAATCTCATCAAAAACAGCAGTATTATGAACCCGAATATATCCAAGAAAAGAGCTAAGAACTCGAAATTCTCTCCGAACCTTATGAATACTCCTAACAGCGCAATAGCCAATAGCTCAAATATGTCTCCTATTATCCCTGCTTCTATTATCAGCTGGCCGACACGCTTCTTGAGCAGGTCCAGCTCTTCTAATATTGAGATAGATACATCTTCTGCAGTGATTGCCAGTGCAATCCCTACAAAGAGAGATTCTATCCAGTCATTAGTAAAGCCCATCGTGACAAAAAATCCCAGGAAAAATGGGATCTGGCCGGCATTTATTGCCATGATTGCAGAATTCCTGGAAAGATTCTTCATGAAATGAAGATTGACTTTT
>JAMPXQ010000025.1 GCA_023701075.1 Candidatus Woesearchaeota archaeon | reverse complement strand
TTTCGTCTTGCCAAGACAAACAATAGGTCTTCCATGCTCTTCTCATCTAGATCTTTAGTCATGGCTGATAGGAACTGCCCGGTTGAAGTGCTTCCTTCCAGGCATTTGATTCTTTCTTCACCTTTTTTCATGCCGCACATGCTTGGATCAATGCCATGTAAAGAGATTGCTTTCTCTAGAATTGCCTGTTTTGCTGGATCATTGCACTCTGCCTCCATGAAACATCTTATCTCCTTAGAATCAAAACTGTCACCCATGACGCTCAAATCACAGGAACCGCAAGTTGCAAGCTCCGTGTCTGTCCATTTGCCATGCTGGCAAATCTGGCACTTCTTTTCGGATATGCTGTCTCCATCACCTGAAATTATGAGTTTAGCTGCTCCTTCAATGGTGCTTACGCAGAAATCTTCATTGTTGCAGAAACTGTCTTCCGCTGGGACCCATATCTTTTTGCCATCCTGATTTTTGCATTGTGAACAGGACTTCCCCTCTTCTGAAAATAGGATATAATCATATGTTCCTTCTATTTCACATTCAATATACGAATCGCTTATCCCTACACCATTATAGACAGCAATGGCTCTGCCATGTATGCATGCATCCGCAGCATTGTCAATGTCTTTATTCTTTATATTATAGCTGAATGATAGAACTGGGTTTTTTTTATCGTCAAATTCCCATAATGGCCTTGATGGCGTTATTTTGCATTCATCATCATTTGAACAGCCTATTGGTGAGATTATCAGATCGTGTTCAGTTAAGAAAGACTCATCATCAGGCCAATCTTCATAATCTTCTTTTTCAAAGAATACATCTATGTTGTCAAGTTCATCGATTGAACTGGCTTTGATGCATGAATCTCCTCCGCCTTCAAACTGGAGCTTATATACTCTCTCCCCTTCCAGATCTTCAATTTTATTATATCCCCATAGGTTCAGGCTGTTTCCTTCAGAATCGATTACTTGCTTATTTTCACATATAGTGACTAGGCATTCATCATTTTCATCGCATGGAGAGAAGGGTATTTCTTCAGACATGAGTATATTGCCATAGTCTTCCCTGGCAAAGATATCAAAACCATATTTCTTTTCATCATCTGTGATAGGTCTAAACCAAAAAGGTGATGTTCCATCCGTTTCACATGGATTGCATCGTTGGAGTAATAGGTTAGGAGTCTCAAATTTGAAGCTGTTTTTATCCCCATCATCACAGTTCATTACGACGCTAAGTGGAGTGAAATGTTTTATCTCTGCTATGATCTTGTTGCTTTTTGTATCTATTGTTGTCGGTACAGCTATCCATATCCCTTTATCGTCAAAAAAGCCAAGATTGAGCTCATCTTCTCTGACTGTGATCGGGATATCTTGCTCTTGATAGAACATCTGGATTGTTATTGGTTTTGAAAAGACTGTTCCATGTGGAATGCCTTCAAAGGATAGCTGGCTGGCTATAGGATCATTTGAAAGGTCATTGAAATTTTTATCATTGAGTTTTATTCCGATTTCATTGATTTTCTCTCCGTTTTTGCTTGCAGAGGTGCCCTTAGGGATTTGCAGAATAAAAGACCCATCAGGTGAGATGAGAGATAATTCTTTAGATGGATCTAATTTAATCACGGATGTTCTTGGCATTTCAAAGGCAGCTTCATAAAAGGTATAATTTGAGTCCTTTTCAAAATTGACAGGATGATATAGCTTGACACTGATGGATTCGTCAGTTATTGTTACGTTCACATCAAGCTCCGGTGATATTATGACTCTGAAACCCTCATCTTCAAATTGGGTGAAATTAGACAGGCAATAAGGTATATCCTGCTTGATCTGGTGCTTGAGATAGAACGCAGAGCTGCTGCCATCTAATCCCTGTTTCCTTATGGAACTAATTGATGTTTCTCTCAAGCAAGATTCAATGAACTGGTCTATGCGTGTGAAATCTGATGTCTTTTGAAATGGTTGATCGCTTGTTTTCCGTATAGAATAGATAAAGATAGATATGACGATTATAATAGAGATTATTAGGAAATAACTTATGCTTCCTGTTTTGCTCATTTAGTTATAGATAAGTGTAAATTTTAAATAGTTTATTATAAAAAATAAAATTCTAAAAAATCATTTCCCAAAAGCCAATATCCCCCACATGACCATCGACCATATTGAAGCTGCAAGGCTGGCTATGTTTGAAAGCAGCGGCCCTAGTATCGGAATGAAGCTTAGCGGTATCACAACAAGGCTCGCTAATGGTATGATGGCCCAATATCCTGGTCTTTTTCTTGCTTCGCAGATTTTCCAGGTATAGATGTAGTCAAAGATTGATATGACAATTCCTGTGACAACCATCACGCCTATTGCAGCAAGGAAGAGCACACTCTCTGTAGGGAATTCACCGCTGTTGACCTTTGACATGGTTACAATGAACGAATATATTGCAATCGCAAACGATGGCACAAACAGTATATAAAGGAAAGTCGGCCATGGGTTTTTTTTCGCCATCTTTGCTTTCAGATAGTAATTCCCTATCGGGACCCATGCAAGCCAGGAATTCTGCGTCTTGAGCTTGTTCGCTGTTATCATGAGAGTGATGCTGGAATATATGTAGCCTATTACCATGAAGAACAGGACGATTGCAACTATTATGCCAAGTCCCAGCATAGCAATTCCTAAGTCAGGAGTGTCTGATACTAAGTTTCCTAAAAGATTCATATTACCACCGATAGGGATTTATGTGGCTAGAGTATTTAAGAGTTGCTAAAATACTATATATTTATGAAAAAAACATCATATCACTGCAGAATTTTAGGATATGTGCAAAAGTTAATCAATCGTTAAATCAAAGACTTCTGTATCTTTTCGCTGATTATCTTAGATATTGGCTTATAGGTGAATTCCTTTATTTCAAGTATCTCAAGTGCATTTTTGATCTTCTCGGCTGCTTCATCAGGATCCTCTCCACTGAATTCCAGTTCACCATACCACCTTCCATTGATGTTTTCAGCAATTGTAGAAAACCCATATCTGTCAATATGCCATATCCTTGAGTCCTTTTTCTCTATCTTGAGCCACTGCTTGAACCCCATGTCTGTGAGGACCTCGACACATTCATCATACGTGCCTTTGAATAAGGTAAGTTTTCCATCACGATATAAAGATCTCTTGAAATTCACTCCGTTTATCGTCATTATCTGGTTCTTGACTAGATATATCACAGTGCCTTTGTCTGGCTGATGCCACTGCCTTATCCTTATGTTCTTTGTCACTGGGTCCCATCTCTCAAGAGGTTCAAAATAAGTGTCAGTGAATTCATAATAAAAACCAAGTGAAGCGTCAAGTTCCTTGAGCCTGTTCTCGAATTCTTCTATGCTCCTTATCTCAAAGCGGACTTCGCATTCATAGTTAGACGTCATTCATGCTTCCCCAATTTCTTATAGTACTTCAGGTATTTATCCTTGACCTTTGACTTGAATGCCTCATCCATATCTATTTTTTTGAGCTCTTCATCTATATCAACCTTTGGATAATGCACAAGTTCGCTTAGGAATTCTCTTCCTGCTTCTTTCACACCGTCAGCAATATTGATTGCAGGCTGCTTCCCGAAGTTCTTGATTGCAGGAAGCTTCGTCACTGCATTGGCTCCTGCTTTTAGTAGCAGCGGGATCTCTTCAGTCCTGTCAGGCCAGCTTCCTGCTATTATCACAAGCTTTGGAAATTCTATCCTGGTCTTTGCAATCCATTCGATGTAATATTCTGTTGTAGGCCCAGGCAGTTTCATCGCACCTTCATGAGGCACAAGCCTATAGAAGTTTATCCTATCTATCTTCCATTTATCTATTAGTTTCACAAGTTCTGGGAAATCATCTATAGTCTCTCCAAGCCCAATGATTATAGTTATCGATTTCTTTATATTATGCCTATCCGCGATCTCAAACATCTTGCTGATCTCTTCAATAGGCTTGTCAGGGACAATGTCTGGCCTTATCTTCCAATTCACCGTTTCTACGGTCCCTGTGACGCCTTCTATGAAAGGCAGTAGCTCTTCTATCTGCTTCTCCCTAAGTGTCCCTAGGTTCAGCCACTGTTTCTTCCCGGTTATTTTATATATGCCTTCCAAGACTTCCTTTAGGTCCTGTGTATTCCATGATGCGATGCCTGCGCTGACAAAACCTATCTCCCAGTTGCATATCCTGCAGATAAGAGCCTCAGCAAGGATGGATTCAAGCCTTCTCCTGGCGAATTTCGGCTGTTTTATCTGGTCTTTTATCGTATACATAAAGCAGAATTTGCATGTAGGTTTGGCGCAGAACCATGAGATGAAGATTGCACGCTCGAACCACGCTACTTGCGGGAAATTTTCTGAGTAGGTCTTTGAGGCTTGTGTGAGAAGATCCATAAGAAGACTGGAAGTTTAGAGATATTAAAAAGTTGTGTATGCTCTTAGGTTCAAGAAGAAAAACAACTGTTTGGTTTAATTTACTACTACTAAATAGTTAAATTTAAATATTATTCTTAAATAAATGCATAAGTGACTATTATTAATGCATTTTATGACACATTTACAAAACAATTATGTACTGATATCAGTGATTTAATAGCTTCTGAAGATAATCCTTTAACCTTACCAATAAAAACTATTGCTTTTGATTTTGGATCTGGTGGATGGTTTTCTCATAAATTGATAGATTTTCCAAGATATATAACTAGTTCAATGAAACTGATAGCACATGAATTGATTCATGAATGGGCCTCGATCCATACTGGAACATATAGTGATGGTATTATTGAGATTGACTCAAAAGAAATGGGCATGATTGGAAGATTATTAGATGAAGATTCCCTAAATCTGATTCATGAAGATAAAAATTATCCAGTAAGAATAATTACAACTGATTTGATAGAAGATAGAGGCTTTTTAGGATTTGCGCATTTTAATTATGGAACACCATATCAAAATATTGTAAATTATATAGCACCATTAGTCGTTTTTGGAGTCATAGGTCCAATAATTATGACTTATGCTAAAAGAAGTAGGAATTATCTAAACAAAGCATTTTGGTCTGGAGTTGGATTATATCTCTCATTTGAGCCGACAATTAGTTATTTTACAAATGATAATATAAAAGAAACAGACATATACAAAGTTACAGAAAATGCATTAAGCATTGCAGGTGTGAATATTAAAGATGAATATTCCATGATTTTAAGTGGTGCTATATTTGTGACAACATTATTAGGGAATCTTTTAGGTTATTCTATCATTAGAAAAGCAAGTGATTACTTAATAAGAAGCAATGACCGGCAAACAAAATAAATATAAGAAAAATTAAGAAGTCATGATTTTTAAGACATATTCTTCTGCAAAATTTTCCTTCATCAATAGGTCATATACCAATTTTAGTTCAGCTAATTCAAAATCTTTCTTAAGTGGTATAGTTTTATCCGTACCTGGCTGATAATAGCCTATTGTCTCAACAAAATATGTAGAAGAAGTTGTATCCTCATTCTCATTGTTATCATAATAAACATCAAAAGAATCTCCTTTTGACATGATAATATAGCTTCCATCCTTTTGGTTAATCATTTCAGACATATCTACATTATTATTGTCAAATGCATATGATAAAGGAATTGTGGTGATAGACTTTAGTTTATCTTCACTATAGTCAACAGCGATATAATCAAATGCATATACGCCGGACATGAATTCAATCCTGATCCTATTGTTAGGTATATTGGCCATATCAAGTTTCACAACAGTATCTTTTTCAGTGAATGAAATAAACATTGAACCATATCCTTCAGAGATGTCTTCCCATTTTCCATCCTTATTCATTGATTTGACATGTGCAAATCCAAGTTTTTTTAGCTTGTTATTTGCTGCTTCACCTATGATTTCATTATCAAGTGCCGAATAAACTAGAGCAAGGCTCTTTTTTATGTCATTAGGCAGCTCAAGTTCAAACAATCCTATCTGTGGACTCATGCTATAATGGATGACAAGTTTTCCAATCTTGCTTTCTGTTTCCGGCAGCGTAAGCTCGATATAGTCATAATAAGATGACTCTGTATCCAAGTTAGATAGGTCTGAAGAGTACGCGGTTTTACCATACGCAGCAGGCGATATTACTGACACTTGAGGTATAACTGTCGTCTTAACGCTATTCTGTATTATTTCCGTAGGGTTGAAGTACTCAGCATCATCTGAAATAATCATCCGTGTACAATCAGTTCCATCTTTGCTGACACAATATACTGGTTTTAAGTCTTCTACCGTAACTATCTCTCCTTCTTCTGTGATCATCGCTTTTGTAGTTTCATCATGGTCTGCTTTTATCAATCTGACACTGTCAAGATAAGTAGTTTCAAACAGGTTCTCTTTGATTCTGATTGCGTTTGTGACATCAAAATAGTCCAGCTTTGAATAATATGGCCTTTCCATGCTTTTGCTGTATTGAAGCAGGATGAAATCTTCTTCCATCTTTTCTCCATTCTCAGTTATAGAATAAAGATAAGGGCATGTATCTCCACCGCCTCCTCCTGAACTACTGCAGCTTTTTTGACAAGTACCATCATCACACTTAGTTAAACCTATACAACATGTAGAAGTTTCTGTTGGTGGTGTTTGGCCAATTCCAGCTCTGCATGTGACATCATCGCATTGTGTTAATCCCTCACAACAAGATAAACCTAATGCAGGAGTTAACCCATCTCCTGTGCATGTTTGATCAGATGTTGTCCCACTTCCTGTGGTAGTGCTTAATCCAGGGCTGCAGCACCAATGTCCTTCCTGTACCTTTTGGTTTCCAAAGCTGCATGCACAACTGCATTCTCCTAATCCCCATCCGCAACACTGCGTATCTGTACAGCTAGTCCCGATGCAAGTTCCTGCTGAAGCCATACCCTGTACATCTGCACAGTAGCCGCCATCTGAATACTTTGAAGAATCTTGTGTTAACCCAGAGATTTCAGGCCTTACTGCCCAGCACTCATAATTAGTATCCCCTCCACACGTTTCTCCGCCCCAATTGCCATGAACTCTGTACATAGTCCATTTTTCACCAGGAACATCATCACATGCATTTGAACCATAGCCTGCGCAACACGAATCAGCTCCTTCGCAATAAGTATTTTTTAAAACGCATAATTTTTGAGCAACAACACCATCTGGAAGGCCTTGTTCATCACAACTTTGACCAGATGAAGGGATGCCTACTCCTGTACCAGGATTAGCTGTAGTAGTGCCCATTCCTCTAAGACAACAACTTTTTCCTCCTATACATGGGTGGTCCAACGTCATGCCTAATTCTGCGCTTTTAGGATTGTTCTGTTCATTAGGATGCATATAAGCTACATCACAGGTATTGCATTCATACTGATTAGCCTGAGACATGGTGAAGACACCAAAGCCACACCACTCAGTGCCACTGCCATCACAGCTACTACAACCTGCTGTAGAAAGTTGGCCATCAAGAGTTTGCCAACCCCATGCATTACAAAGACCAGCTAAAGTACCTATGCACTGGCACTCCATTTTAGTAGTTGGAAGACAATTGCTTAGTCCTGCTATTCCTGTCTCAATTTGGCATAAAACATTCATTGAATTTTGATCTCCTTGAAGAGTATAAGTCATTGTTCCGATATCCTCATTACTGTCACAAGGCATATCTTGAGGTATAAGTGCCTGCAGTGCTTGTATATATCCCTCCCCTGCTGCATTTACCGCCTCAATAGCTTCATTGACACATTCTATTACCTTTCCAGGTTCACTTCCATAAGGACAATTATTATTCGCGCACTTTTGTGCTAAGCAATAATCAATTTTTTGTTGAATATATGCAATGAGCCTTCCCATTCCTGAATCTGGTGGTGGTGGTGGTGGTGGTTCTACACAAGGAATTAAGCATCTATTAGGATCCTCATATCTTGGTCCTGAACATTCCCATTGTCCAATATGAATACCAACAGGATGACATTCTCCCCAACAGGAGCCATCCGTACACTGAGAGGGTTTAGCATTTGGACTAAAATGAACAGTTCCAGCAATAACAAAGGAACTCATAATAATTATAATAACTAATAAACTAATAGCAAAATAAGCAGTTTTTTTCATTTTCAGATCCACCTCTCACTTGTACGTATTGGAGGGCTCATAGGAGAACAGTATGGCGGCCTGCTGTTCTCAGGAGCACTTTCACATGAAGGGCATTCGCTTGTTGCCTTATCTATCGCTGCAAGCTGTCCGTTTGTACACTTGTATGCTTTATCTTTTTGGCAGAATGTGTCTCCTTCAAAATTTGATGCGCATGTCCCAAAAAGGGATCCTGAATAGTCAAGGCATTTTCCGCATCCTCCTTCGATGGAACAAGGCCCTTGCTGTTCCATATATGTGTATTTTTCATTGGTTGGGATGCACATATAGCACATAGGGCTCCCGCTGTCATAGATGACCTTGAAAGCGTTGCCTTCAGCTTCTTCTTTTGTGCACGTATATTCATATTCCGTATCGGTTATATCAACTTTCATGCCTTCAAAAGTGAATTTTGCTTTGCAGTCTGCGCAGTATGAAGAATCCTCTGGTGTTACCTGGATTCCAAAAAGACCGATAAATGTTCCTTTTTCATCCTTCATAATGCCTGCTTTTTGTTCTGCTGCCTGCATAGGTTGGCCCCACACATCACCCATAGGCCTAAAATCTTGGCATGTGCCGTAGTCTGAAAGGTATTCGACCTTGATCTTATCAGTCTCTCTTATGCTGCCTTCACTTGTAAGCAAGCAGTCACCACCTTCAGGCTCAAGGTATATCTTATAGATGAACGCCTTGTCATTCTTGTCTTCTCCAAAAGTGGTTCCGCCTACACATTGTGCTTCTTCGTATCCAAACATCTTCCTATCCAGTTTATCTGTTGCAGGATACGCAAATCCGTCCTCCAAAGTACCTATTACATCAGAGAAGCTTTTGTCAGACGAAAAAGAGATTGTATATCTTCCTGATTCAGAGATGGCATTTGGGTCCATGAGCCTATAATCCGATCCTGATTTTGTAAGATACATTTTATCCTGTTTCAATTTATCATAGATTGCGCCATTTGAATGTGAATATATCATCTTTACGCATTCCTGCCTGTCAACAACTTCAGAATAGCATACAAGCTCTGTAGCTGAATCCTTATAGCAGCAGGCATATGGTTCTACCTTGGCTTTTTGCTCTGGATCTGAATTGTCTTTGCAAATCCCTTCCTCCTGGCCATATTTAATGATGTTGGAATTCAGGCTCGGGAAGAATCCTTTCTCGAAATAATCATTTATGTCATAGACTGTCTCTCCGCCAAATCCTTCAGATTCCTCCTGGTATTTAAGGAAAGCTGCGTATTCTTTATCATTAGGTATGAACGCATCTCCATCCTTTATCCAGAAATCATCTGTGCATATTTCAGGGGCTGTTTTCTCTGCAGTGTCAAATGCTGCCAAGCTATCTGTTCCTTCTTTTTCTTCATCGTCCTTGAATGTTGTTCCGTCAAGCGCATCTTCACCGTCTGCCATAAAGCTGTATCTCTGCTTGAAAAGCAGCGGAGTCTCAAATTCTGTTGATGGAACTGCACCTTTTGTGTATGAGCATCCTTTGACGACCGCAAACATCGTGAAGTGCTTCACGTCTTTTGTCCCGATGAGTCCATCTTCAGTCACGAATGATGGAAGCCCTTCCCAATACTGGAACTCTTCATTGAAGTAAGCTATGGAAAGCTCGCTGTCTGAGATCATGCTCGGCTTGTCTGCTGCGCTTAGTCTCATGTATAATTCGATAGGCTCAGAGAACTGGGCTCCATCTGGAAGTCCTTCATAGACCAGTTTCCCGACGACAGCGCCATTGTTCATATCATCAAAATGCACATCTTCAACCCTTATGGATATAGAATCCATGGGATTTCCATTCTCATCTGTGACCTTTATCCCTGCTCTTAAGACAAGTTTAGCTGAATTATCTACTGAATTTATTGTCAGGTCTTCCTTGACAACGCCGTCTTCCAGTGCTACAGTGACTGCCCTATTGAACGTTGCAGTGTGCTCGCTGAAGCTGGATACGCTTGTGCCTCTTGTTATCGTCACCGGATAATTAGAAGCTATTATGACAGTATCATCATTGATATCGACACCACTGACTAGTTCACCTTTCTCTACCTCGTATCCCTGTTCTGTTAAGGTGTCCAAGACACCATCGACGCAGGACTTGATCTCGGTCTTGAGGTAAGACTTATAATTAGAATTATCGCTTGAAGGTATCCCATATAGCTTGTTAGCCCGGACTATTGCGTCATCTGCACAGCTGTCAAAAACATCTTGGAAATTCTGTCCGCTGAAGGATAGGCCGCTGTTCTCCTCTTGCTCCCTTTTCAAGGTATTGTACCCTGGAAGATTTGTGTAATACACTGAAAATGCCATGAGGACGACGACAATGGCACCGATTATCAAAAAGTAATTTAACTGCGCTTTTTTCATGAGTTTCCCACCTTCATTAGCTAGATATTATTCACAATTGTGTTTCTGATTTATATTGTTTGCTCTATTTAACCTAAAAAAGATTACCCTGAAATTTCCTTGTCAACTAATGCCTTGCACCATGCATAGCTTATCGTATTCCAGCTTCCTCTCTGGGTTGAAGTGGGTCCGACAGCATAGTCTCCTTCCATCATTGAATTGTCATCAGGATTTGCCGGCCTGAAGGAATATTCATTCCCAAGACAGCCTGGAACACAGCCTGCTTCCTTAAGGTGCTCTTCTGCAGGGATAGTTAATCCTGCAGTAGACCATATACTTTTATATTTTTCATGATCCGGATGATTTGGATTCCATTTACAGATTATGTTCTTAGAGCAGTCCTCGTCGTCTAGACACTCTATTATCTCGCTCTCAAGCAGAAGTGTCTTGCACGTTGATTTATCTTCAGGATCCTCACATTGCGCTGGTTTGTCATCACAATTCACCTGCTCTGCATATGCTTCGCTGTTCAGATTGCTTCCGATATATTCATCCTCTAATCTGCATACGGAATGTCCCATCTCATGGGTTATGATATTCCAATCTGTGCTGGTTTTTTCTATAGATACAAGTGTCGTTTGTGAAGGATCTCTCCAAGTGTATCCTGCAACATTGCCTTCTTTTTCCTTCGCAAGAATCATCACAACCTCATTTATAGGCTGGTCGCATAGGCCATAATATCCCATTTGTTTAAGATTGGCTCTTGCAAAACATTTTTCCATTGCCTTGAAGTCTGTGGATTTTAGAATACATGTCTCTTTTTCTCCGCCTAGATAATATCCGTCCAGTCTCCATATATTGACATTGGGTGTGAATGGTCCCTCACCTGGGATAATATCTCCATAATAGCTGTCTCTGAATCCAACGCTTCTTTTCCCATCACATTCTGCCTCAAAAGATTCATCAAGTCCGGGAGATTTGCAAAAAGGGGGTGTAGTTGCAAGCTTCAATGCTTCTGTTGATGCCTCTGCAACCCATATCAGGTGGGGTATGCCGCCGCCTGCCTTTGGATCCATGAACCCTATGGGCACAAACAAGATATTGATATTTGAACCTGTTTCCGGAGTTATTCTAACACATTCACCTCCGCAATCATCAGGACAATAAAGACCGCAATCCACCATCTGGTCAATTCCCTCATCATGAATGCCATTAGTGCATGGGTTTTGTTTCATGAGTTCTGAGCAATCCTGGTCTGCTGCCCCAACTCTGACTGTTTTGGCGCCTTGGCTGCATGAACAGCCGAAAGTTGGACTGTTTTCCAGAACATCTACAGGATCTAAGAATAAAGAATTGATGCAATTGAGTTCATTTGCATCTGGTATCCCATCTCCGTCATTGTCAACAACAGCGCAATATCCATTGTTGCAGAGCTCATCTTCACCGCATGACGAATGGATGTATTCTGCGTTGCCATTCTGACATATGACTTCATCTACAATATTTAGGTTGTTTGGATTGCATTTATCGCTGACTGGCTCAAGATAATTTCCAAAATTAAAGCCAAGAACAGTAGTTGACTGTGAAATATAGTTATTTGGCCTGGTTATATCGCATAAGGGTTCACACTTTCCGCTATCTTTATTGCAGAACTGGTCTGTCGGACATTTTTGACCATCCATCCTATATAACTTAGGATCATTCTCATCACAAACAGGTATTCCTACATGTAAATCATCAATTGCACACTCACTTTGCACAACTTCTATCCTCTCGCCAGATCTATAAATTTCTACAAATGCATCCTGTCCTGTCCCGCTTCCCGGTCTGCAATAGGTCTTTGAAGATTTCTCGCATCTGCCGGTGTCATAATTGCATAGTTCTCCTCCTGGGCAAGGCATTGGTTTATAGCTGTATAATTGTGGTGATTTGCTGTCGCAATACACTTCATCCACTTCAAAACTTGATGTACATCTATCTGTGAAAGGCCCTTCTTTTTTTACACCATTATCATATAGATTCACATAGTTTGCCTTGCTTGGGTCGTTTTCTGAATCTTGTTTACAATATATCCCAGTAGAATGGCACTCCCCGTTTTCACAAATATCCCCGGGCAGGCATTTGACATCTGAGAAGGACATTTTATTTTCACTTGTACATCTGAATTCTATTATCCTATTCTCTTTTTCTCTAAAGCAATAATCTTCACACGTAGCTGTCTCGTCAATATTTTGACGGCAATGTTCATTAGTGCCTAACGGAA
>JAMPXQ010000024.1 GCA_023701075.1 Candidatus Woesearchaeota archaeon | reverse complement strand
TGAACGACGCTAAAAAAATTAAAAATTCAAGAATTGCCATATTCAGCAAGGATATCTTGGCTATGCCTCTTCACATCGACTTTTTGATAAATCTTTTTTATTGTCCCTTCTTCTATCAGGAATGTAATCCTATTTATTCCCATGAATATCCTTCCCATGAATTTTTTTTCGCCGTATGCCCCATAGTCACGGGACATTTTTTTCTCGACGTCAGATAATATCGGGAAAGATAACGAATATTTGTCAGCAAACCTCTCATGCGAATCAACAGTATCACCGCTTATGCCTAGCACAGAGATATTCTTTTTCTTGAATTCTTTCAGATCATCACGAAAACTGCATGCTTCCATAGTACATCCAGGCGTATCGTCTTTCGGATAGAAATAGAGCACCAGCTTGCCAGGATAATCCCTAAGATCATGTACCTTGCCTGCCTGATCATATAACGAAAAATCAGGCGCCTTATCTCCTTCCTTCAACATATCTTCCATAATCTGTCTGGTATTTAAGAAGTTACGCTTTAATCTTATCGCCCCATTTTGATATCCTATGCATCGCTGACAACGCTTTCATCAGATCGTCCTCATTTATGATGAATATATGCTCGCTTCCACAGATGACCCCATCTATGATGCTGATGCCGCTCAATGCCAATTCGCCGGAGAGAGCCGCAAAGACACCAGGAGTATTTGCGACCTCATCAGGATAGATAAGGCTTATCTCACCTATCTTCTTCTCTACATTCAACGTATCTTTCTTACTGAACAGCTCGCTCACTTTTGAGAGGTTGCTCTCATCTATTATCAATTTTATGAATTGGCTGACTTCAAGTATCCTGAGCACTTCTCCTCTTGAAAAATCTATCTTGCCATATAGCTTTGTAAGGGCAATCCTAACATCTGCCTCTTTCCTGAAAAGCAGCGAGACCATCCTTGTCCTTGAAGAGACCTTTGCTGCTGCAATCATCCTGTATCTCCTCTTTATGTCTTCTTTCGGTTCTCTTTGCCCTTCGTAACGCCTAATTGCGCTTATCACTGCATCAAGCGTGCATGGAAGATGCAGATTCTGATGGATATACATGGCAAGCGCCCTTGTATTGAGCAGCCCTCTTGAAAGCCCTCTCCTTATTGAAACGTCTTGCTCTATGAAATTTGTCACTTCATTCTGTATATTTGTCATTTTTTGATTAAATATGTCTTTCTTTTTTAAAAGTATGTTTTTTTGCCGAATCGTTTTTAATCCCTCATCCAAAGATAGAGAAAAGGTGAAAACTATGACAGACGTTAATTATTATAAGACCTATGATGAATACAGAGTGAAGATCGATCCCGGAGAAGTAGATAAATTTGTTGACGCTCTCCTCTTCTATCTTGACACCGGGCTCACTAATCTTGAATCAAGAGTGCATGGAGATATCCGAGGATTTAGGGCCGGTTTCATCTGCGAAGGCCAAGGGCTCAATGTCTATAGGGTGCTTACAGCAGAACTAAGTCCTGAAGGGATGAATGAGGATTATGCGATGATAGAAATGGTTCCAGATTCAAGGACACTCAATACTGATAGACCTGAATATGCCTTAAGGATACTGCCAAATGAATATTTCCTCCATAAAGTTGACTGCAAACTACTGGAACGGCTGAAAGACGATAACAGGCTGATGGAAAAAAGGCCAGTTTGTAATAATTTAAACGCAAACACAAATTATTTAGGATTTGGATAAATCAGTATGTGGTTTGTGCAGATATACCTGTAAACAAACAGATGATTATTTTAATTACTGTTTAATAGTAACATTTATATAGTCTTAAAAAATTATAAGCATATGCTTGAGAAATTAGTCAAACTTGCAGGCGTTGGATTAGCTGCAGGCCTAGTCGGAATAGGCGCTCAGCACCTTATGTTTGAGATACCCTATAGCTGGGAATTAATAGGCAATACCGTCTCTTATATGAGACATTTTTCAGGTGTACTTGCTGAGATATCCATGTTTACCTGTGTAGCATATGGCATGTATGGAATGGCGAAAACCATATATAATTCGCCTGTTGCAAAATATATAGAAAATAAACAAGGAACAAATGCTGCAATCATGGCCTCTTCTTTTGCTGCATTGGGCTTAACCTATTTAGCTTTCAAGGGCATGCCTTACGCTGCAGAGACCCTTCTTGGTTATCAATCTAAGATTACAGAAGGATTAAACCTGCTTTCAGGATTATTTACTAAATTTCCTGTCCTTCCACTATATGCGGCGATCAATCTAGGGATTCAAATAAGCGAAAAGAACTCTGAAGAGACCAACAGGGATGATATCGCGCTTATTGCTGTTTCAGCAATCAATATCTTAGCCAGAAGCGGCATCAGCATAGCATGGGAATACAGTCAAGCGTTTCATGATGTATATGATGGACCTGCTCGAGGATATATCCAATGGGACCAGCTGGTTGCAGATGGAATCGGTGTTTATGCCTATATAAAAACCATGAAAAATCTAATTCAAAAAAATTAAAATATCAACCCACTGTTTTCTTATATCTCGCCTCTACTTCTTTCCAATTCACGACATTCCAGAACGCTTCCACATAATCCGGCCTCCTGTTCTGGTATTTCAGGTAATATGCATGTTCCCATACATCAAGGCCAAGTATTGGTGTCTTGCCTTCCATCAAGGGAGAATCCTGATTTGCTGTGCTATATACTTCCAGTTTCTTTTCTTTTGTGATGACAAGCCATGCCCATCCGCTTCCAAATCTCGTCTTTGCAGAGGCTGCAAATTTTTCCTTGAAGGCATCAAACGAGCCGAAAGTCTTCTCTATAGCTGCCTTTAGGTCACCGTTTGGCATTCCGCCTGCATCAGGGCCTATGACTTCCCAGAACAGTGCGTGATTGATGTATCCGCCGCCATTGTTCTTCACTACACCCTGCACATTCTCAGGCAGCTTTGATATATTTGCAACTATCTCTTCTGCACTCCCTTTCAAGTTAAGCGGAGCTATAGCATCTGCAAAGTTCTTAAGGTAGGCTGCATGATGCTTTGTATGATGTATCTCCATTGTCTGGGCATCTATATACGGTTCCAGTGCATTATATGCGTATTTCAGTTTCGGCAATTCAAATGTCATTTGATAAACACCTCAATGATTAACAATTGTTAAGATTTTTTAAAGTTTATGTAATATTACAGATAAAATTCCAATCAGAACAAAATGAGTGGTTTTTTTCAGCTGATAAATGACTAATCAGGTTTAGTTTTTTTCTTTTTTATTATACCTTAAGCCAAATGAAATCAAAGAGAAATTTTCATTTCACAGACAATGCTTTTTGATTCTCCCACATGTGATCAGCCACATACCATGGTGGCATGGCACCTTGCAATACATACAGATTGGCCTTTGTCACTGTATCTTTGTGAGGATCTGTGCTTTTCACAAAGTGCTTTCCAAGAATCTTTTCAACTATCCTTTTGCCTTGATAATATGCACCCATATAGACTCCTGCCATATATGTACGCATATCATCTTTTGCATCTGATAATGACATCATCCTGTATCTTGAATAGAGCCTGTAGGCTGTATCATATGAATCTTTTTTCACTTCCAGGCCCGGAAGACCATCCAGAACATTTAAATTACCTGTCAAGGTGAATGCTTCAATCAAAAACCTTATTGCAGGCTTCAGATCTTCATAATCCGAATAGGCTTTTTCTTTTTTCGTCAGCATACCGTTACGATATAATGCTTCTTTACATAACCGCTCCATATGGACTGCATAGCCTTCAAAAGATATTGTTGTGTTTCCAAACTGCTTATATTCCTGGCTTTTTGTATAGATGTCCTGGACTGCATGAGCCACAACCTCATGGATTATGGTATTATGAACTGTATGGACTGAATTAATCGAGGAATCTTTTGGATTTATCACAACTTTGACCCTGACTTTTCCGTCTAGACCTATCTGGACAGGATTGACATATACCCCTTGGCTTTCAAGATTTATTTCCCATTCTATATCCATATCCGGGATGTTGAATCCGATAGACCTTAGATTATTTTGGATCCTTTCTGTCTCTGCCTTATAATGTCCAACAATATCGCCTTTGATCCGTTCTGATAAAAGTTCAGTCATATAATCAAACACATCTTTCCTAAACCTCTTTTTAAGCTCTGCCATCCCTGTTATGATGTCTTTTCTTGCACCCCTGATTAAATCTGTTATATCTTCGCCATATAGTTCAGATAGATACGAATTCATTGATTTCCCGTGTGTATCAACAATCCATCTATCTGTAGTCCGCAAAGAGAATATGCCCTGATATTTTTCAAGATCCCTTCTGTAAGCTTTTGATTGGCCATATATCCCAAATTCATGCGACAGCCGCTTTATCAATGTCAAACATTGATCAGAAAAACTGAAGTCATAATCCGGAATCCCCTTGACTATAGGATTTTTTACATTCATTGCTTCACCAGTCTGCCTGGAAAAGGCTTTCATGTATCTCCTGAATGACCTACCCAGCATATCTCTTTCTTCCGGCTTTGATTCCAGCCTCATTGCCAGATAATCTAGTGTCAAATATAGATTACTTATAGGAAGAGGGAAATGATCAGAATAAGGATGACCTGCGATAGTCATCTCACTCCTAAACAGCTTAGATTCCACATCTTCACGCATAAGCCTTGTGACTTCATCTTCAGGCAATTTTCCCACTCGCTTAACCAAGTCTTTCAATATGCCAATTACCTGATGGTCATGATAGCGAAATGTGCATTTTCCAAGTGCTTCATCATCATAGACTAAAATATCTTCAGGATAAAACTTAATCAGCATTCGATAATGATTGTCCACCAAAGTGGATAGCTTTGACATTTGGCACTAAGATAACTGATTATTTATAAAGGTTATCTGATTTTTTTCATATCAGACTATCAGGAAGCTATTTGCATTTTGTTGTTATACAAAAATTAGGGATTATAGAAATATTTAAATTACATCCCATCTATTTTTATTGAAGAAGAGGTGTTTTCAATGTCTAAAATAACCGAAATATTTGCTAGAGAGATTCTTGATTCACGTGGCAACCCTACTGTTGAAGTTGATGTCCATACTGAAAAAGGCTTTGGGAGAGCTTCTGTTCCCAGCGGAGCCAGCACAGGGATACATGAAGCTCTGGAACTGAGGGATGGGGAGAAGAGCTACAATGGAAATGGCGTCCTTAAGGCTGTAGACAATGTGAATAAGATAATAACCCCAAGACTCATAGGATATAACTCACTGGAGCAGATTGAAATCGATGCTGAGATGGAAGCCCTTGATGGCACCGAGAATAAGCATAGGCTCGGAGCCAATGCAATCCTTGCTGTCTCCATGGCTGTATGCGTCGCTGCCGCAAATGACAAAAAAATCCCGTTATATAAGCATATTAGCGAACTTGCCGGGACAAAGCCCAGGATGCCGCTCCCATATTTCAATGTCATCAATGGCGGAAGACATGCCGGAAATGCGCTTGACCTCCAGGAATTCATGATCTGCCCAATAGGAACCAAATCGTTCCATGAAGCGCTCAGGGTCGGTTCAGAAGTCTATCATACATTAAAGAAGATAATAAAAGAGAAATATGGCATGGACGCAATGAATGTAGGAGATGAAGGCGGTTTTGCTCCTCCTCTCAAAGATAATGAGGAACCTCTGAAAATATTGGTTGAGGCAATCTCAAAAGCAGGATATGAGGGGAAAGTGAAGATTGCCATGGACTGCGCTGCTTCAGAATTCTATTTTGATGGAAAATATGTCTGGGGCTCCAAGAAGATGTCCAAAGAGCAGATAAAGAAAGCCAAAGGAATGCAAGGAGCTGAACTTTCAGAGATATACCTCAAATGGATGAAAAAGTATCCGATAATATCAATCGAGGACGCTTTTAGCCAGGATGATTGGGAATCTTGGTCAAATTTCAAGAAAAGATGCAAAATACAACTTGTCGGAGATGATCTTCTTGTGACCAATGTCAAGAGGATAAAGATGGCCATCGGAAGGAACGCATGTAGTGCGCTGCTGCTCAAGATGAACCAGATAGGGACATTGACAGAAACATTGCTTGCAGCAAATCTTGCTTTAGACAATATGTGGAAAGTTATGGTGTCGCACAGGAGCGGAGAGACGGAAGATAATTTCCTTGCTGATCTTGCTGTCGGGCTTGGGACCGGACAGATAAAATCAGGAGCGCCCTGCAGAGGAGAACGGACTGCAAAATATAACCAGCTGCTGAGGATCGAGGAAAAAATTGCCACTCATTTTTAAATGAGCTCTAAATCCTCACCTATATGCATATTGAATATCTTGACAAAAGAATTTGTAGTATCGACCTGTTTTCACATGATCAAAAAATAAATTCTCAAGGTGTCATCTATAGGCCAGACTTCCTTATAGGTCTCCCCAATAATATCATAGATCAATCAGGAAGACTTCTTCAACCACATTCTCTAGAAGGTGGAAATGACTTTTCAGTAGATAGGAAACATTATGAAGGCCATATAAGATACATACGCCGTTCCCTCTTTGAAGAATTTGTCAATTTCCCAGGTCAAGACATCAATGCGCTTGATATAGGATGTGGACCTAAAGCACTAAGCACATTATATCTTCCAAGCGATTTGATTTCTCAACAAGACATATTAGATGTGTCCTATGAAAACTTGATAAGGATAGATGAATTAGCAAAAAAAAATCATTGGAACCTGTATTATGGCGACATGCATACAATCAGCCTCGGAAAATACCATGTCGTCAACCTCATGAGTGCGCTTGACGGGACAAGGTTCTTATTTGAAGCGCTAGAAAACATCAAACAGTTTCTACATCCTGGTGGCATATGCTTCATCACGCAAGATGTCTTTGGTGGATTTTGGACTACGTTAGGGCTGGAAGTGGATTACAGGATGAGTGTTGATATGCGGACAAGAATCCCTGCCAAAAACTATCTCAACCCGATGTCATGCATGTTCGGTGAGCATAATGAACTTTTCTGGATAGTTTCTGAAGATAGGAAAAGCAGGAAGACGTCATATGATTTCTTGCAGAACATGCAAGAGAAAGCAGCTATAGAAGCAGGATATGATGTGCTTTTCAAGGGAATCTTAAAGGCAGAAGATCATGTAGCAATGCAGCTACCTAATGGCCATAATTTGCATGAGAGATATTTTGTAGAACGAACAAGTTATGATGATAGCATTGCAAATGGCATCACTATGGCCAGGTTCTATGAAGATGTGTTAATATTGAGGAATGGCACTCAGTAGATTTTACCTCATCAAATCCAGATAATCAGTAAACTTTAAAAACCACTTCTCTTAGTAATATTCTATTTTGCTAAAAAAGATGGGGTATCTGACTTGACTTATATAACAAAGATGACGATGCAAGGCTTCAAGAGCTTTGCGAACAAGACTGAACTTATCCTCGGCACTGATTTCAACTGCATCCTTGGCCCAAACGGCTCCGGGAAATCTAATGTGCTTGATGCACTCTGTTTTGTTCTTGGAAAAAGCTCATCAAAGTCACTTAGGGCTGAAAAGACTGCAAACCTCATATATAACGGCGGGAAGACAAAGAATCCTGCAAAGGATGCTACTGTCACCATCCATTTTGACAACAAGAACAAGGAGTTCCCTATAGAAGAGAGCGAAGTGAAGCTCTCAAGGACGGTGAAATCCACCGGAAACAGCATCTATAAGGTCAACAATAAGACGGTAACTAGGAACCAGGTCGTTGAGCTTCTTTCTAATGCCAGGATAAATCCTGACGGATATAATATCGTGCTGCAAGGAGATATTGTAAGGATTGTCGAGATGTCACCGCTTGAACGAAGGAAGATAATAGAAGAGATTGCCGGAATCTCCATATATGAAGACAAGAAGCAAAAAGCGCTCAATGAGCTGACAAAGGTCGAAGAGAGGCTGAAAGAATCTGATATCATCCTTGCAGAGAGAGAGGCATATCTTAAGGAACTCAAGAAAGAGAGGAACCAGGCCCTCAAATTCAAGGAACTGGACGAGAAGATAAAGAGGAACAAGGCGACTGTCGTGTTCGCTAAACTCAAAGAGAAAGAGAGCAAGAAGGAATCGCTCCAAAAAGATATCGAGACCAGAAGAAAAGAAGTAGAGAAGTTCACAACAGAACTGGCTGACCTAAGGAAAGAGATCCTTGAGAAAAAGACACAGATTGAAGAGATAAATAAAGAGATTGAGCAGAAGGGAGATAAGGACCAGCTCAAGATCCAGAAGATCATTGAAGAACTCAAAGTCTCTCTTGGAACGAACAAGCAGAGGATAACTACTATCGAGACTGAGCTTTCCAGGGTGGCTGAGAGGAAGATGCAGCTCTCGCAGAGCCTTAGGGATATCGAAGACAAGATAAATAGGCTGGAGTCTGAGAAGAACGCTTACACAAGGACGATTGAACAGAGCGAGTCCCAGATAAAGCAGATACAGGAGAAGATCGAGAAATTCAAATCAAAACATAATCTTTCTGATTCTTCAGATATAGAGAAAGAGATCGAATCCCTGGACAAGAGCGCTGATGAGAAGCTAAGGGAGATACAGGAACTTAGGGAGAAACAGCAGAATTCCCTAAGAGAGAAGGATAAGTTCGAGTACCAGATAAATACAGCTGATGAGAAGATCTCAAAAGTGATGGAGATAAAAAAAGAGCATCAGAATGAGCTTGATAGGCTCAAACAGATGAGACAGGAATTCAAGAAAGCGACACTTGAACTCAACCAGAGGCTCAATGAAGATTCTTCGATAACTGCACAGCTCTCAAATGCCAGGACAAAGCTCCTGCGGATAAAAGAAGAGATCGGGAAACTTAGGGCAAAACAAGCCAACATGGAAGAGTCTTTTGGAAAGGATATCGCAGTGCAAAAGATCATGGAACTCAAGAGCAAGCTCAAAGGCATCTTTGGGACTGTATCCAGTCTTGGCCAGGTCAGCAGCGAGTATTCTGAAGCCATGGAAGCTGCTGCAGGCTCAAAGATAAAAAGCATAGTTGTCGATTCAGACAAGGTTGCAGCCGACTGCATCAGATACCTAAAACAGAACAAGTTCGGGAGCGCATCTTTCCTTCCTCTCAACAAGATGAGGGCTTCTGCACCGGACGCCAGCATCGCAAAGATACAGAATGAGGACGGCGTGCTTGGAAGGGCAGTAGACCTGATAAAATATGATTCCATATTCAAGAATGTCTTCTCTTATGTCTTCGGAAACACGGTTGTCGTCAAAGATATAGAGACTGCAAGGAAACTTGGCATAGGCAGTTTCAGGATGGTGACTCTGGACGGAGACCTTACTGAACTTAGCGGAGCCATGCATGGCGGATATAGGAAGAAGAAAGAGAATGGAGGTTTCCAGGAAAAAGAGATTGTCTCAAAGATTGAGGATATGGAAGCTGATGATGCTGATACAAGTGCCATAATCTCTAAACTTGAAGCAAAGAAGAATGAGAATGATGAGATGATAACAAGGCTTAGGCATCTCAAGGCTGAGACTGAAGCTGAGATAATAAAACTGGAGAAATCTCTCCATATAGAGGATTCTGACGTTGATGTCACGCAAAACTTAAAGAAAGAGCTTAATGAGAGCCTAAAGAAGATAGATGCTGAACTGAGGGAGATACAGAATAATGTAGTAAAGGCAAACAATGAGCTTGCACAGATCAAGATAAAGAAACAGGGGCTGAGGGACAAGATAAATGCGCTCAAGAACCCTACTCTCCTTGCTGAACTCAACACTTTTGAACAGAAGAAGACTGAACTGCGTGAAGAGATAATAAGGAAGCAGACTGAAGTGAAGAACATGGAAGCTCAGGTGCTCACAATCATGCAGCCTGAGGCAGCCAATACTAAGAAGATCCTAAAGCAGCATGACAAAGAAGAAGAGACCTTTTCAAAGGAACTAAAAGATTTGACTGAGCTAATCAAGATTCAGGAAAAGGACCTAAAAGAGAAAGAGACGATGCAAAAGGAGTTCTACAGCAAGTTCAAGGAACTTTTCAAGAGCAGGGACAAGGTCTCTGAAGAGATATCAAAGCTTGACCAGAAGGTGTATAAGAAAGAAGAGCTCAAGAGAGTAGAAGAGATGAGGGCAAATGTCATATCTCTTGACAATGCGAAAGTGAGCGGAGAGCTTGAAGGCATAAAGGAAGAATACAAGCAATATGAAGGGATCGAGATATTCAAGGACAAGGAGCCTGAAGTCATCAAGAAAGAGATATGGGATTTTGAGAGGATGGTAAGTGACATGGGCGCTGTGAACATGAGAGCGCTTGAGATATATGACGCTGTAGAGAAGGAATATAATAGTGTCTTAGAGAAGAAAGAGACTCTTGTCAAGGAGAGGCATGACGTGCTCCTCATGATGAATGAGATAGAAACAAAGAAGAAAGACCTTTTCATGTCCACTTATGAGAAGATAAATACCACGTTCATGGAGAAGTTTGTCTCGCTTTCCACAAAAGGAGAGGCGACGCTTGAACTTGAGGACCCTGCGACAGTATTTGAAGGGGGCGTGAATATCAAAGTAAGGCTGACAGGCAAGAAATTCCTGGACATAAGGAGCCTTTCAGGCGGAGAGAAGACCATGACTGCACTTGCATTCCTCTTCTCAGTGCAGGACCACGAACCTGCAACGTTCTATGTATTAGATGAAGTGGACGCTGCCCTTGATAAGAGAAACAGCGAAAAGCTTGCACAGCTTGTCAGGCAGTATGTATCAAAAGCACAATATCTTGTCATATCACATAATGACGGGCTCATCGCTGAGGCGGATAATCTATATGGAGTATCTATGAACCAGGACGGAATAAGCAAGGTCGTCAGCCTGAAAGTGTAGTACACGTGATCTGGCAATATTGTTTTTATATAACCTTATCTGACACATCCTGATGATTCCAAATGATATTGCTCAGATTGATAAGTTCAGTGAGCCTTTTCTTGAAAAGATTAAACAGAATAAATCTCTTTTTGTGCATGTGCATCCATTATGGACCTCCCTATTCCAGAACTCCTTTTCCAGGACTAAAGAGAAATCACCTGAAGAAGCTATAGCCAGTTCAATATATGAATGCAACGCTTATGACACTCTGTCAGGTGAATTATGCGATTATAATGAATTGATGCCTTTCCCTTCTTTCTTTTCAGAACAAAGGCAATTACCCTCAAAAAAACAACAGAATACAAAAAACCTGCTAGCTAAATTATCATATCTATATGATGCGTATCAGAATATCTGTGAAATGACTCATTTAGAGAATATGTGCCAAATAGATTCTCCTGTTTTATATGTAATGCCCCACGATTTCCTATCTACTAACTATAACCAAAAATTATTATTGGAATACCTAGATATATTTGGGGAAAATCCTAATTCCCTGTTAGCCATATCTTCAGTAGAGTTTGGATTCCCAACAGGACTTTTATATAAGAGGGATATCAAAAAACTTCAGGCCGGCGGACAGAGCCTTGAAGAAATAAAGGATGATATCCGTATCAAAAAAATACTTTCGCTTAAAGAAGCTGGAGGAGAATTTGACATAATCATGAGCGGCTCTACATTGAACCAATGCATGGACCATACCCAAAACAGCTTTGAGCTTTGCGGATATCGAGTTTTCACCGATATCAATCATTCTATAGCTGATTTTATGAACTTCAAAGCGCTGCTGACTAGAGACACTACAACTATCATGATTGCAACCATACTGATTGATAGGTTAGATCATTCTGCAGAAATAATAAATGGGATGCTAAATATGTATCCATTTGATTTCAGCAGGTTATCACAGCTCAATTCCATGAATTCTTGGGCTGATAAAAAAAGACTTTTAGAAAATGAGTATGGCGGACCTATTGAATGCATGAATAGGCTAAAAGAAGTTTATTCAGTCAAACATACACCTTATCGCTAACCTAAGCCAAAAGGGTTAATCTATTTTTGATCCTTGTCCTAAATGCACCCCTCTAAGATAAGCTAGGGCTATACCTATCACATATTCCCAATCCTGAAATACCCTTCAATAAAGATAAACAAGACATACAGCATAATAAGTGTTATCCCTTCTTTCCATGTGAGCTTCCCCTCACTTTTTGCAAATGCGAAAAAGATGAAGGCAGTGAACACCATAAAAAGCATGCTTGTGATATAGACCAACGAATTGATCTTTATTGGGAGAATCAATGCTGAAATACCTATTATCAATGTGGAATTCGCAATAACGCTTCCCATCAAGTCACCTATGGCCATGCTCTGGTGTCCGGTCATGGCTGCTCTTGTCTCAAACATTATCTCCGGAAGGCTTGTCCCTATAGCTATAAGGAATAATCCCAGGACCAATGGCGGGATCTTCAGGTCTATTGAAAGAAGCTGCGCTGTATCGATGACAAAATTTGCGCTCAACAGAAGCATCGCTAGACTAAACAATAGGATGATTATCTGTACCGTAGCCTCTTTTTTTGAAGTCTTCTCATAGGTTTTTGGGAATTTTGATTCCTGCTTTATCAGATTGAATAGATAGAAGAAAAAAGCGCACAGGAGGATTATCCCATCAATCCTGGAGAGCCCTTCTATCATGCTTGGAAACATGAATCCGAATAAATGGTGATCAAAGAGAAGGAAGACCGGAAGTAGGGCCAACCCAAGCATATACAGCAGATCTTTCTTGACCAGATTATTGTCTATCTTTATGCTCCTGGCAAGGACTGCTGTAAGCCCTGCTGCAAAGGTGAAATCCACTATATTTGAACCTATGACATTGCCTACTGAAAATTCAGGAATGCCTTTAAGCGCACTTGTTA
>JAMPXQ010000155.1 GCA_023701075.1 Candidatus Woesearchaeota archaeon | reverse complement strand
TTAGCATCTCATTGAGGCCGTCAGGGACTATCTGCCAAGACACTCCAAATTCATCCTTGAGCCAGCCGCACATGCTTTCCTCTCCTTTTTTTGTGAACTCATCCCAGAAATAATCTGCTTCCTCTTGGTCTTTGCACCTCACAAGAAAGGAGCTTGATTCATTGAAATCAAACTTGTGTTCACCTGGACCATCCATTGCAGCAAATTTCATGCCCCCTATCATGAATGATGAATACATAATTTTCCCTTCCATTCCTGGCATCTCTTTCCCGTAGCGCTGCATATCCAGTATCTTTGAACCATCAAACAACTTTGTATATAATTTCACTGCATCTTCTGCCTTTCCGCATTTCTTATTCACAAACAATAAGCAAGGAACAATCTGTTTTTCATCTTTTGAGAGCATGACCTGCCATGAGACCCCAAACTTATCCTTGAAGAAAGCATATCTCTCGCTGAAAGGATATCTGTCAAGAGGCATCATCACTTCCCCTTCTTTTGAAAGCTTATGATATAGTTCGTCGACTTCCTTCACTGTCTTGCCATAGGTAAAAAAAGATACAGATGGGTTCAACTTGAATAACGGGCCTCCATTTATCCCTCCAAATTCCATCCCATTTATCTTGAATGAGACAGTCATGACGCTTCCCGGCTTTTTGCCTGAAGGCTTTGCACTCACTTCATCATATCTTTGTGTTCCTTGGATATTTGAATCATTGAACAATGAAACATAGAACTTTGCAGCTTCCTCTGCATTGTCATCGAACCATAAAAAGGGTATAATCTTCTGCATCTTTTTTTCACCTCATTATTCAAGCTTGCTTTTCCAAAATTCTTTATAATCCAATAGATATTCAGAAGCATTTTTCAATGCCTGCGGCTCCAGCCTTATTAGATGCTGTCTGCCTTTCTTGCACCTTTTTATCATCTTTGCTTTTTCCAAAACATTCAAATGCTTTGATACTGCAGCCATGGAGACATCGTATCTTGCAGCTATCTGCGTTATAGAAAGTTCTTTTGCTGCAACTCTTTTCAATATATCCCGTCTTATAGGATCAGAGAGAGAATGGAACATGGAATCCAGCACCACTTCTTGTTTAACCATCAGGTTGAATGATTCTTCTGGCGTTTAAATATGTAGTCTTTAAGTGGATTTTTTTATTACTTATTTGGTATTATTTTTCAGATGTTTTTTGTCTTCTTCCAACTCACTTTCAATTCACCTAATATCCTTATCATTTTCTCTCGATGTTCTGCACTCATGCCTTTCCAATCCAAGAGCGCATAGTCTATGCCGTCAGATGCTGCAATCAGCTTTAATACCATCTCTTCATCTATAGAATCAATGTGGTGCTTTGGGCAGATGTGGCTCAGCGCAATCCCTGATTCCAGCTCAATCTTGTTGAAGCCGCTGCAGTAATGATTGCCTCCGAACGCCAGTGCTTTTTCAAACTGCTTGTCCTTGAACTCTCTTATAGTCTTCAATATGACTTCTGCTATTATCTTTCCTGCTTTTTCATCCTGCCATTCTTCTTCACCTGAACCTATCTCTATGAACATGACTGGTTTTTTTGCGTATGGACCGTGATGTGTCGATTCTAATGTCACCTTATATCCGCTTCCATCTCCAAGCTCATTCAGGTTGAGTAATGCCTGTTTAAGTAAAGAAGGGGATACACCGCACACTTCTCTTTCTTTTCCGCCATAGGCATTTTCTCTATAATTTCCCGGGAAATGAACTGAGAGCGTCTTCTCTTTTGAACTGCTCTGATGCCTTGTCGCAAAGATGTATTGGTCTGCTTTGATCTCTTCTTCAAGCTCTTCATAATGTATTGTTTCTTTATCTATTGTGTAAAGCCTAATGTTTTCAAGTTCAAAATGATCTCCCTTATCATTGAAGCTGCCATCCTTAAGCAACCTTTGTCTTATATTCATCCCTGCCAGGTCTTTTGTCGAGACTATGATTGCAAATTCCATGATATGTCAGAATGCAATGCTCTTTTTATTTCTTTGGAAGCAGCCTTAGGCAAAGCATGAATAAGAAATAGGCGATAACTGCCAGCAGGCATCTGATGTAAATATCTTCCAAGAAGACTATGACGGCTATAAGGATCATTTCTGCAACGATTATCCACTTATGGGGTTGCATTCAGGAGAGTAATGCAATCAGATTAATAAACCTGTTTCTTTGGATCTATTTTTTCTTATGATAATTGGCTACAAATCTAGAATATGTCTCTTCTATGAGGTTCTTCTCTTTTCTCTTCCAAGCATTTATGCTTGCCTTGTCATATTCTAGGGAGAATAGGACTATCGTGCCATAGAACAATACCAGGCAGGGCACCAGATAGAGCATCCTCTGCTTGAAATCAGTGCTGAGCGCCAATAGTGCTAAAAATACTGCAAACAGCACTGAACTTACGAAATGAAGCTTCATATCAAAATGGAAAAATACGTCTTATATATAGGCTATCTATGTAGTATAAGTAGAATATCTACCCTATTTAAAAATCGATAGATATTTATAGTCTTATGGGCAATGCTAAATCCATATGAAAGACTTGTATCAGAAAGTCGGCACTGCCCTAATAATCATGTTTGTAGGCTATCTTACTTATCTTCTTTTCAGGCCGTTCCTCTATTCGATAATCGCTTCTGCGAT